>JALRAS010000018.1 GCA_023262495.1 Bacteroidia bacterium
ATTAAAAAAACAGGCAACAAAATTATATCTCAGCCCATCAAAGGTACAGCAAGGCGTGGTTCAACCGAGAAAGAGGATGAAACGCTCATACAAAATTTGCTCGCTAATCAAAAAGAACGCAGCGAAAATGTAATGATCACTGATTTAGTAAGAAATGATTTGAGCAAACACGCAGCCCGCAATTCAGTGCATGTTGATGAGCTTTTCGGGATTTATTCTTTTAAGCAAGTTCATCAAATGATTTCAACAGTAAGTGCCACCTTAAAGGAGGAAAAAGACTATATTAAAGTGATTAGAGATGCCTTTCCGATGGGCTCAATGACAGGCGCTCCAAAAATTATGGCAATGAAATTGATTGAGCATTATGAAAAAATGAAACGAGGACTTTATTCAGGTGCTCTCGGTTATATTGATCCTAATGGTAATTATGATTTTAATGTACTCATTCGGAGTATCATCATTAATACCACCAATAATAAAGCTCAATTTTGTGTAGGTAGTGCCATCACTGCCGATGCTAACGCGCAAGATGAGTACAATGAGTGTTTGCTCAAAGCAAATGCCATGATGAAGGTTTTAGGATAAATATTTACTTTTAGCCAAAGTTTATACACATGGGCAGCAACAACATTTTAGAAACACCGGTTGAGTTTTTAAAAGGAGTAGGGCCTCAGCGTGCCCAGTTGCTAAAAACGGAATTGAATATACATACATTCGAAGATTTGCTGCAGCATTTTCCTTTCAGGTATGTTGATCGCAGTAAGTTCTACAGTATTGCTGAGGTAAATGATACAGTAGCCTACATCCAAACAAAGGGTTTGATTATTAAAACCGAGACATTGGGAGAAAAGCGGACTAAGCGTTTTGTGGCAACCTTAAAAGATCATACAGGCACCATTGAGTTGGTTTGGTTTCAAGGTTTAAAATGGGTAAGTGAATTGGTAAAGGCGGGTGAACAATACGTGGTTTTTGGAAAACCAACTGATTTCAAAGGAAAATTTTCTTTTTCACATCCCGAGATAGAGTCATATGATCATTATATGCAAATGGGAACTGAGGGGTTGCATGGCATCTACTCAAGTACCGAACGACTCAGAAATTTTGGAATGGATAGCAAGGGTATGCTCAAGTTGATGCGCCAGTTATTGCATCAGTTACATGGTCATTTACCCGAGTATTTGCCTTCGTATTTGATTCAGCAAAATAAATTTGTTTCTCGTGAGGTGGCATGGAGAAATATTCATTTGCCTGCTAATGCAAACGAATTAAAGGACGCGGAGTTCAGATTAAAGTTTGAAGAATTATTTGTGATACAAATGCGCTTGCTGAAAATAAAAACCAATCGTAATCTTGTATACAGAGGGATGGTATTTGGTAAAGTTGGCAACTATTTCAATACATTTTATAATGATTATTTGCCTTATGAGTTAACAGGAGCACAGAAGCGAGTAATTAAAGAAATTCGTTCAGATATGGGCAGTGGCAAACAAATGAATCGTTTGCTTCAAGGTGATGTGGGAAGCGGGAAAACAGTAGTGTCGCTCATTTGTATGTTAATTGCACTCGATAATGCCTATCAAAGTTGTTTGATGGCACCTACGGAGATATTGGCCAATCAGCATTTTACCACTATTACAGAATTATTGGGTAATATGCCTGTTAAGGTTGGATTATTGACAGGTTCAACTACCAAAAAGCAGCGTGCTGTTTTATTTGAGCAATTACTCAATGGCGAATTACACCTATTGATTGGCACCCATGCATTAATTGAAGAGAAGGTGCAATTTCAAAATTTGGGATTTGTTGTGATTGATGAGCAGCACCGTTTTGGTGTGGAACAGCGCAGCAAACTCTGGAGTAAAAGTCAACAATATGTTCCACATGTATTGGTAATGACTGCTACGCCTATTCCAAGGACTTTGGCAATGACCGTATATGGCGATTTGGATATTTCAATTATTGATGAATTGCCACCGGGCAGAAAGCCCATTATGACTGTGCATCGTTATGACGATAGAAGACTTGATGTATATGAATTTATAAGAAATCAAATTGCTGCCGGAAGACAGGCCTACATTGTGTACCCATTGATTGAGGAGTCGGAAAAACTTGATTATAAAAACCTAATGGACGGTTATGATATGGTATTGAATCGTTTCCCAATTCCACAATATCAAATAAGTATTGTACACGGAAAAATGAAAGCCAAAACGAAGGATTGGGAAATGCAGCGCTTTGTGAATGGAACCACTCAAATTATGGTGGCTACCACAGTAATTGAAGTTGGTGTAAATGTTCCCAATGCAAGTATCATGTTAATTGAAAGTGTGGAGCGCTTTGGATTATCTCAGTTGCATCAGCTTAGAGGAAGGGTGGGGCGCGGTGCTGAGCAATCATACTGCATTTTGATGAGCTCTCATAAATTGAGCAGAGAGGCACGCATGCGCATAGATACGATGGTGCGCACCAATGATGGATTTGAGATAGCGGAGGTTGATCTGAAACTTCGTGGACCGGGAAATATCGAGGGTACACAGCAGAGCGGTGTCATTGATTTGAAGCTTACCAATATTTCACAGGATCAGGAAATTATTGAATTGGCAAGAGCAACGGCCAATAACATCATGGAAAAGGATGCTGCCTTACAAATGCCTGAGCATTTACCCTTGTTGAACTTCCTGCAACAAAACAGTAAATCAAAATCAAATTGGAGTCGAATCAGTTAGCCAAACATACGGGTTATCTCACCTGTTTGATAGCTGACTATTGATTCAAAATTTTAATTTTAGCAAACTTGAGAATCAATTGCTTTTTACCGGCTTCCTCAAAATTAATAGTGGCCTTTTGATTGGGATAAATGCCCTCCACTAACTCAACAATTCCTTTCCCAAATCTGATGTGCTCAATTGTTTGACCTGCTGTAAGATTACGTGTATCATCGCCTTGTATATCGTTGTTCGATTTTACTGATGCTGAACTTAGTTTAGTTAAGTTTTTTGGCGGGGTGAAAGCCGGTTTAGGAGTTGTTTTACCTGCCGGAGGTTGATATACCGGTTTTCTTGAAGCTGCTTGTTCACGCGGTTTATACTGATTGCCCCATCCTTCTTTTGACTCGTTGAAATCGAAGTCGCTAAAGAAATCATGTTGATGAGAAGATGTTTGAGATTTTCCAAATTTTAGATTCAAACAGTCGGGATCAATTTCACTGATAAAGCGGCTTTGCTCGCATGTATTGAGCGTGCCGAATTTATATCGGGAGGTTGCAAAAGTAATGGTGGCGCGCTTTTCTGCTCTTGTAACCGCCACATAAAACAATCTGCGCTCCTCTTCCAATTCATCGCTGCTGTTGATACTTAACTGAGATGGAAATAAATTTTCTTCAACACCAACAATATATACATACGGAAATTCTAATCCTTTAGCCGAGTGAATAGTCATTAAAGAAACCTTGTTGAAATCACCATCTTTGTCATCGTTGTCATCGGTGAGTAGGGCAATGTTTTGCATGTAGTCGCGCAAGAGGCGATTTTGATTTTCATCTTCCTGAACTACCAAATCATCTACATCATTCTCGGTAAACTCTTTCATACCATTAAGCAACTCCTGTATATTTTCATATCGGTTAACGCCTTCGGGTGTTTTATCATTGTACAATTCTCTCGTTAGTCCGCTTTGCATAGCAATATGTAACCCGGCATCGTAAGCATTATGTGTATTTGCAATTGCAGCAAAACTCTTAATCATTTCGGCAAAGTCATGTAGTTTTGTCATTGCGCCCTGATTAATACCAACCTGATACTGGGTAGGATGATTGAGCACCTCCCACATAGGAACATTATGCGTAAGCGCTGCCACAGCAATTTTATCCATAGTGGTATCTCCAATTCCTCGTGCCGGATAATTGATGATGCGTTTGAGCGATTCTTCATCTTGATGATTAATGGCTAAGCGGCAATAGGCCAGTAAATCTTTTATTTCTTGCCTCTTGTAAAAGCTCAAACCGCCATAAATTTTGTAAGGAATATTTTGTCTGCGAAGGGCTTCTTCCATGGCACGGCTTTGTGCATTGGTGCGATACAAAATCGCAAAATCTTTGTGTTGTGCCTGCGCATTCATCTGCGTATCAAAGATAGAGGAGGCCACCACTTGTCCTTCTTCATTATCGGTAAAGGCACGGATTACATCTATTTTTTCACCAATATCGTTTTCTGTCCACACATCCTTTTTAAGTTGTTGCTTATTGTTGGATATAATGCTGTTTGCTGCTTTAACAATGATTTTTGTGCTTCTGTAGTTTTGCTCCAATTTGAACACTTTCAAATCGGGATAGTCTTTTCTGAAGTTGAGAATGTTTTGTATGTTAGCACCACGAAAGGCATAAATACTTTGAGCATCGTCTCCTACTACACATATATTTTCATTAAGCGCAGCTAATTTTTTTACGATTACATATTGCGAAAAGTTGGTATCCTGATACTCATCTACCATGACATATTTGAACTTGTGCTGATACTTAAGCAATACTTCAGGAAAGTCTCTAAACAAAACATTTGTGTTGAACAGTAAATCATCAAAATCCATGGCAGATGATTGAAACAAGCGCTGCTGATACATTTTATAAATGGTCCCCAATTGTGGCTTCTGACTCGCCTTGTCCTCTAACTGAATTTCATCGTTGCCGTTATAGGCACGCCAAGAAATAAGGTTGTTTTTTGCGGCCGAAATACGGTTGTAAACGAGCCCGGGTTTGTACTGTTTATCATCTAGTTTTAAATCTTTGATAACCGATTTGATTAAACTTTTTGAGTCATCAGTGTCGTAGATGGTAAAGTTTGTTGGAAACCCTAATTTTTCGGCTTCAATACGTAATATTTTGGCAAAAACGGAGTGGAAGGTGCCCATCCATAAATTACGCGCTTTGCTTGATCCAACAATTTTTTCAATGCGCTCCTTCATTTCTTTGGCTGCCTTGTTGGTAAAAGTAAGCGCTAATATGCTAAAAGGGTCAACGCCATTTTGCATTAAGTAGGCAATTCTATAGGTAATTACCTTGGTTTTTCCTGAGCCCGCACCTGCAATTATCATCATCGGCCCTTCGGTGCTGGTGGCCGCGCTATATTGTGGTGGATTTAATGTTTCTAAAAAATTTTGCACGTTATATTCTGATCCATTATTCATACAACAAAGTTAAAATTTGAATTACAATCATCGGAGAAAAGTTTTGACATTTTCTTCAAAATGATAGGAATACTGCTTATCATTGCTAGTCAACTTTTTAACAAACTTCTATATTGTTAACTAAACTATTGACTATCAATGATGAGATAAAATATATTTATGTTTAATTAATTAAAAGGTTCATCGGTCCTGCCTATTACTTATATTTATTCCATATTGCGTGTGTCATTGAAACAAGTTTTTAAAATACTAAAGAATCGTAAACTTAGGGAATATCAGCCTATCAAGTTAATATCCGAATATGATATGCACTGCTCCTTCATCATGTCGGGTAAATCAAATACCTGTAAGGTGTATCAAATGCTCTATAATCCTGTGTTGATCATGGTAGTTTTTTCAGATATTGAAAAAGTACCGGTCAATCAGCATCAAGTTTATCAAATTAAATCTACTGTATTTAATAGTTCAAAATCTATTATGTTGTATGTAAAACAATATCATCGCGCTGATTTAGAGGGTTTGAATGCCTTTATTTTTGAGGTGGTAGATGTTAATACGGGACTTAGTTTTTTACAGCATCGATACATGAAACGTATCTACAATTATAGTAAAGCCAAAGATGCTAATTTTATTGATGATTTTACTTTTGAGCACTATCAAAGGATTGTGGCCTTGTTTGCACAACCTAAAAAAGTTTTTCTTGTTTCTGTAACTGATGGTACAGCATTAAAACACTTTCCAATTGACCTGTGTGCACCGCTCGAGAAGTTTTTTATAATTGGGGTTAGAAATTCCAATAAAGTGGCGGCAAGTTTGAGGATTAATGATGAGTTTTATATCTCATCAACTGCTGCTGAGGCGTATCATCAAGTTTACAATTTAGGAAAATTTGGTAAGCAAAAAGATGCTGGCAACCGCAGTGACAAAATTCCTTCTGAGCTGCTCTGCGATACAGTGAAGGTTAAACTAATTGATAAAATTGTACTCGATTATCAAACCATTTTTGTGACTGCCGTGATAGAAAAAAATATCCTATCAACTGAGCTTCATGAGCTTTATCATTTGCATAAACTATGGTTTTTATTTCTAGAAAATCAAACAAACATTGAGACTGTTCAGTAAAAAATTTTATCACAGATTTTTCCTTATCATCAGCAATGCAGTAAGGCAGTTTTCGGCACAGGCAGTTAACTTGTTTGTTTCTATGCTGATTATAAAATGGTACAGCAATGCTATGTGGGGAAGTTTCTCAACCTATCTCTATTATACTTCCATCATTGTAATTATTACAGGTTGGGGTAATCGGGAGTATCTCATGCGCGAATTCAGCAAAGCGCCTTCAAATATGGGGAGGTTGTTTTATAGTGTGTTAAATGCGCGATGGATATTACTGATACTTGCTTTTATAATTACGTTTTTACTCTACCCCATTGGAGAGGCGGGTATCACTTGCCTATGGATATTAGCGCTGCATATCACACAATCTCTCGAGGTTTTGCTTAATTACAAAAGGAATTATTTAAGTGCAATGATAATTGAGTGTGGTGTTTTTTTATTGTTGATATTCTACTTATATAAATTTGAAATAAAACAGCTCTATCAGCTTATTGCGCTGTATTCATGTTACCATTTATTGAGAAGTGTGGGTTACATCGTTTTGTTTAGAAATGAAATTAAGCAGCCACTTTTTTCTACTGAACCTGATTACCTGAAACACGCCTATGTGTTTTTTCTTTTGGGGATCATTGGATTTTTACAATCACGAATCGATTTTTTAATATTCACTTTTTTCGGCAATGCCGCTGATGTTGGGGTGTATCAGGTTATTAGCGCTTATTTTATTTTAATACATGCTGTTGGAACATTAATTGTACTTCCGTTTGTTAAAAATATTTATCGCATGACCGAACATGCTGTGCTTCTATTACAACAAAGAATCGTGTTTGCCGCTTCTATCTTGGTCCTAATTTCTCTGTTGTTTTTATATATGCTGAACACCTTTATTTATCATTTTGATCTTGGTGCTACGGTTTATTTGCTGGGTGCAGCAATTGTTTATCCTCCTTATTTTTATGTGATTAAAATATTTCAGATTTATAAGTACAACCAACAAAAATATGTGCTCCAAACAGGATTAATAGCCATTCTTATCAATAGCGTCATTGCTGTTATACTTTTGACTCAGGGAAATGGAATAACTGCGGTGCTCATCGCATCTGCTGTTGCTCAAATTTACACGGCTTGGAGTTATCATTGTTTTAAACTTAATAAGATAACACTACCCAAAGATTGATCGTAATGTACTCACTTTAAGTAGTTAGGTTCAAATGCCGATGCTTCACGCATTTCATCTGTAGCAAGCATACTTTTATAAGGGGCATAGGCCTCAATATTGGCACGGTGATAAACGTTTTTTAAGAAAGGAAATTCAGGGTTGTCATACGTTGGAACACCTTGTAAACGCTCTTTAACAGCAGCTTCACTCATTTGCCATTCTTCGCTCAGGCGTGCAGCAGTTGGTTCATAAAAGCACAGATAAATAAACTCTCCTTGAGAATGCGCCTGCTTTTTTGTGAAGTCAAGTGCAGCACCTGTCTGCTGATGAAAGGCATTGAGCCGTGTATTAAAAGTTTGGGCTGCCAATTGAAAATTTTCTACCGTTTCGTAACCTGCGATATTAGCTGTAGGATAAAAAGTGGGTTGCATACCGCTTTCGTGGCACCACATGCATTTGGCCGGTTTACCTGCAGGGTGTTTTCCTCTTTCTTTTGGAGCATAAAGATTTCCGTTTTGATCATAAATCACAAAGCGAGGTTGACCATTTTCCATATAATCAAAGGCCTCAATTACACCGCTTCTAACATAGTTGCCTTGGGTAAAAAATCCATTGCCTTCTTCCGAAAGAAAGGAGTTTTTTAAGATATCTGTTTCGCTGATACGATAGCTGATTAATCGAGATCCATTGGCAATACACGAAGTATCGCAAGCAAAAATTTTAGCCGAAAAAGCAGCGTATTTTTTACTGAACTCACTCAAGGTACGGGGCGCACCTGTGATGCTGTAATATTGGAATGTGCTATTAAAGCAAACAGCAAAAAATCTGCCGGCATCTATTCCCCCTCTTAATTGATATTCTTCGGTATTTTTAAATAAGCTTATCAGCGCTGACAATTGCTCAACTGCCGGATTCGAAAAGCCCAGTAAATTTACATCAACTTCAATTTTTTGAGGTCCCACATATTTTACTGCTTCATCAAATTGCTCGGCCGGTAACTTAGCACCTAAGTATGAAAATAACCAAGTGATGCCTGTCATAAATTGCTCATTGCTTTGATTAGCGGGTGCAGCGTATTGTAATAAAATAATTTTACCCTTGTTTGCAGGTAAGTGATTGTATGTGCAGGCAGAGCTGCAAAAAATGATTGTGAATAATATGTAAATGGAATTTTTTTTAGGCATAATTGACTCAAACAATAGTAAGAAAAATTTTATACAAATGGCAGTTTTGGTTTGATAAGGTGGTCAGGAATTATTAAGGGTTATGTCGTTTACAATTATAAATCTTGAAATTTTTGGAATCTGTTTTTATTTAGTAGCTTCACAATGATTTAACCCCGATACTTTTTCTGTAACAGTCCAATAAATTGAACTATAGCAGCTACTCTATCGGTATAATATCTTAAACTCATCGACTAAATTATGATAAATAAAGGAATAACTTGTATGAAATCTTCGAACCTTCAATTCCATAAAATAAGCTATACGGCATTTTTTATTGGCCTTTATGATGAAAATACCTGTCATCAAAAAGAGTCAGGCATTCAAAATAGTTTAGCATCGATTCAAGCGCTTGACATCGTTTTTAGAAGGAGCGAACTTATTGAAATTGCTCATTGACAAGCTTCTATCATGGGTTTGCTAAAAGTTTTGATGAAGCGCTTCGTTGAAACATTACAAGGTTCAATAGTTGCTCTACTCATGAACTTTTATCATATGAATTCCTCAAGAATGCAAACTACAATTTACAGTTAAATCATCATAGCCATGGAAAATACAATCAGAGTTACTTATCGATATTTGCGGGTCCCCCTGCTACTGTTGTTGTCTTTAGCATGTTTGCGTTTTGGAGTCATCCCTGGTTGGAAACAGGTAAATAGCGATTTTCCCAATTATTATGTGAGTGCACAACTCCTGCAAAAAGGAATATTGCATGAGGCCTACGACATTGAAAAATTTAATTCGCATATCCATGAAATTAATTCCAATGCCGATGGTATGTTTGTTATGTATCCGCCAACAACAGCGCTGATTATGCAAGCTTTCACAGGTTTTGATATGTTAACGGCCAAGCGAATTTGGGTAGTATTGACTGTAGGCATGCTTGTGTTGATAATAATCTTGTTTGCCAAAATCACCAATATAGCCCTAGTAGATGCAGGTAACCTGCTTTTGTTGTGTGGTTTCAATCTCTTTAATGATATCATGTTAGGTCAAGTATATACCATGATGTTGCTGCTGCTTATAGTTGCACATTTGGCTTGGGCTAGGCAATCTTGGATTACGGCAGGCATATGTTGGGGTGTAGTGGCGGCATTAAAATTTCTGCCACTTTTTTTTCTGCCTTTGCTACTTTATAAAAAGCAATTTCGACTAGTAGGTTACATGATAATCACATTTTTTTTCATTCACTTCATCACTTATTTAGTTGGCGGTGTAGAAGTTTATCGGTCGTTTTTTGCAGCATTCATTCAAAACTATGTGCGAGGTGAAGTGGCTGGTGAAATCCCCTTAAGCATACAATACCAGAGCATGCAAGTTATTGTCAATAGACTTATGCTACAAGGCAACATAGCAGCGCCAATTGGTACAATAATTACTTTATTATGGAAATTGACTTGGTTATTGATTGCAGTTTATCTATGTTTTCGGATGCGAAATCAAAAGTATTTCATTGAGGTTGCTTATTCATCGATCATTTTGTTGTTGTTGCTCTTCGAGAATGGTTCAGCCACTTATCATTTATTGTTTACTGTGCCAATTTGGTTTACTGTATACAAGCTTCATATTTCTGAGGCAGGCAAGGGCTTTATGTTGTTGGCATTTATATGTATGGGATTTATTCCGTTTCTTGTGCATGTTGCTCAATTGCATACTTTCATCACCGATTACAGCAGACTTTGGTGCTTATGTTTGTTTGCCGCATGTTATTTTTATGTAGTCATCAGGTATCATCAAAGTGGTGGCGGTGGCATTCACAATTCACCATTCACAATTCACAATTAAAGGGGGGCGGGGAGGTAGTATTCGAGTTATTATTCCCACTTTATTTCACCTTGAAAAAAAAATTCACCATAAAATGCGTAAAATTGCAATCGCTATAATCATATTATGAATTTAGAATTTAATAAAAACGAAGACACTAATCGTTTGCTGGTCTCCAACATGGAGCGAAAGTTGGCAAAAGTGTATTTGGGCGGTGGAGCCAAACGAATCGAAAAGTTACATGCAGAGGGTAAAATGACTGCACGCGAACGCATTGCCTACCTACTCGATAAAGATAGTGAGAGTATTGAAATTGGAGCTTTTGTAGGTGAAGAAATGTATGAAGAGCATGGTGGTTGCCCAAGTGGGGGAGTAGTTATCGTAATGGGCTATGTAAGCAAAAGATTGTGTCTTGTTGTTGCCAACGATGCTACAGTAAAGGCAGGAGCATGGTTTCCTATTACAGGTAAAAAGAATTTGAGGGCACAAGAAATAGCCATGGAAAATAAAATTCCAATCATATATCTTGTTGATAGTGCCGGTGTTTATCTTCCAATGCAAGATGAAATTTTCCCCGATAAGGAACACTTTGGGCGCATCTTCAGAAACAATGCTATCATGAGCAGTATGGGCATTATTCAAATTGCAGCCATCATGGGAAGTTGTGTAGCCGGTGGTGCCTACTTACCCATCATGAGTGATGAAGCCATGATAGTAGATAAAACGGGAAGTATATTTCTTGCAGGTTCTTATTTGGTAAAGGCAGCAATTGGTGAGAGTATTGATAATGAAACGTTGGGCGGTGCCACCACACAATGCGAAATTAGTGGTGTAACCGATAATAAATGTAAGGATGATGCCGACTGTTTAACACGCATCAGAAATATTATGGACAAGCTGGGTAAGCCTGCCGATGCGGGATTTGATCGAGTTAAACCGATGTTACCTTTAAAAGATCAAAAAGAAATTTTTGGGATACTCCCTGATACACGCGATAAACAATATGACATGCACGAAATTATTTATCGTTTGGTAGATAATTCGGAGTTTGAAGAATACAAAAGTGCCTACGGACAATCTATCATATGCGGATTAGCGCGAATTGATGGTTGGGCTGTTGGTATTGTTGCCAATCAACGCAAAGTAGTGAAAAGTAAAAAGGGCGAAATGCAGTTTGGCGGTGTAATCTATTCTGATAGTGCCGATAAGGCCGCACGCTTTATCATGAACTGCAATCAAAGAAAAATTCCTTTGGTGTTTTTACAAGATGTTACCGGTTTTATGGTGGGCTCTCGCAGCGAACATGGAGGCATCATTAAAGATGGTGCCAAACTTGTGAATGCCATGAGCAACTCGGTTGTTCCTAAGTTTACCATCATAGTTGGTAACAGTTATGGAGCCGGTAATTATGCCATGTGTGGCAAGGCATACGATCCGCGTTTAATTGTTGGATGGCCAAGCGCACAGGTAGCAGTAATGGGAGGAGCGCAGGCTGCCAAGGTATTGGTGCAAATTGAGATTGCCAGCTTAAAAGCAAAAGGCGAAGTAATTACGCCTGAAAATGAAGCTGAGCTATACAACCGTATTAAAGATCGTTATGATAAGCAAACAAGTCCTTATTATGCGGCAGCAAGATTATGGCTCGATGCTATTATCAACCCACTAGATACCCGAAAAGTAATTAGCATGGGAATTGAAGCAGCCAATCAGTCACCCATTAAAAAGCGATACAACGTTGGTGTGATCCAAACGTAAAGTACAATCAGGAATTAATTACGAGTAAATTTTTAATCGGTATTTACAACTGTAAGATCTGCAAATTTTCGGTGCAATACACAAATCACATGGGTATAACTGCATTTTTGCCAAACTTCTTTCCGACCGGCATTTACCAATCACATTGGTATAAATAGTCACATTTTATTGAACTATATATTGTTATATCGGCATTAGCCATTTGAATTTATTAAACCCGAATTAAACAATAGAAGTTACGGATGTTACGCACTAGTGATTTATGAGGGTATTCCCGCTTAACAGCTTTGGGCAATGCAACAAATACAAACGGTAATATCTATTTGAAAAGGAAGTGCAAAATCTGGTTCAGCGTGCTACAAGCCAATTATAATTTCTTGTCTTGCTTTAGGATGAGCATTTATCTGCCCTTGTCATAATCAACAGTAATGCTTTCAGTGAGTGCATACGACTGACAGGTGAGGATGAACCCTTGTTTAACTTCGGCATCAAGCAAGGCATAATTTACCTTCATGTCTACTTTTCCTTCAGTAAGCAATGCCCTGCAGGTACAGCATGATCCACCCTGACAAGCATAAGGAGCATCAAGATTAATGCGCAGAGCAGCATCTAAAATACTTTCATCAGGCATCATTTCAGTCACTACTTCATCTCCATCTAAAATAATGGTCAAAGTTGCTTTTTTAGTTGCCGATACAACAGAAGGAGCAGCAGCACTCTCAACAGGGGCGCTAAAATATTCAATATGAATTTGAGATTTTGGAACATTTAATTGTTGCAATGTTTGCTCCACATTTTGCATCATTGGCACCGGACCGCAAATAAAAATCTCAGAGCGGTTGTCAATTTTTACAAACTGCTGCATGAGTGCCGATAGCTTTTCAACGGTCATCATTCCCTTGTATATTTCGGGGTAGTCAGTTGCATTGTTGAGAATGTGATGTACCTTTAATCTGTCGGCATGCTTATTTTGTAAATCTTTCAACTGATTGTTGAAAATAATGGCCTCCTCGTTTTCATTACCATAAAAAAGTTGAATGCGACTGTTTGGCTCTGCCTGTAAAACCGTTTTAATGATACTTAACATTGGTGTAATACCACTGCCACCGGCAAATAGCAAATACTCCTTATTATTGCCCGCATCCATTGCGGTGTAGAAGTTACCCATCGGTGTCATCACCTCAAGCACATCTCCTACCTTTAAACGATCGTTAATGTAGGTTGAACCCTTCCCATTTTTCACCTTTTTAATGGCTACACGCAAATCAGCATCGGTAATAGGGCTGCTGCAAACGGAGTAAGAGCGTCTTATTTCCTGTCCATCAATGTGAAGTTTAAACGTGATGTACTGTCCTTGTATATACTTGAAATCATTCACAAGTTGCTGAGGTATATGAAATGATACAGAAACACAGTCGGCTGTTTCGCGGGTAATATCTTTTACGGTAAGTGAGTGAAATTTTGACATTCTAGTTGAATTTTTTTGGAGCAACAAAAGTAAAAAAAAACCGCAAAGATTTTTGGCTTCGCGGTTCTGTTTAAGTTTTAAATAAAATTAAGAGATTGATGCGCTGTAATACTCTCTGTTCATGCGGGCAATGTTGGATAAGGAAATGCCTTTTGGACATTCAGCTTCGCAAGCTCCCGTGTTGGTGCAACTTCCAAAACCCTCTTCATCCATTTGGTTAACCATAGCCAACACTCTTTCCTTGGCTTCAATTCTTCCTTGAGGTAACAAGGCATATTGAGATATTTTTGCACCTACAAACAAACTTGCTGAGGCATTTTTACAAGCCGCAACACAAGCACCACAACCAATGCATGAGGCAGCATCCATTGCTAAGTCGGCATCTGCTTTAACAACGGGAATATTGTTTGCATCTTGAACCTGACCGGTATTAACGGAAACAAATCCTCCTACTTGCATGATACGATCAAAAGCGCTTCTGTCAACTACTAAATCGCGAATGATAGGAAACGCGTTGGCACGGAATGGTTCTATGTAAATCGTTTCACCATCGGTAAAGTTTCTCATGTATAGCTGACAAGTGGTGGTACCGCGCAAAGGACCATGAGGACGTCCATTAATATGCATGCTGCACATACCGCAAATTCCCTCACGGCAATCATGATCAAAGGCCACAGGTTCTTCACCTTTACGGATCAGTTCCTCATTAAGTACATCCATCATTTCTAAAAACGACATGTCAGCATTGATGTTGTCAATGGTATAATCAACCATTTTTCCTGCTGCTTGGGCGTTTTTCTGACGCCATATTTTTAAGTTGAATTTCATTGGATTGAGAATTTTATATTCTGTTTTGCAAACTTTAGTTATTTGTAAGAACGTGTGGCTAATTTCACATTCTCGAATTTCAGCGCTTCTTTGTGCAATGCTGCTTGCTGACCCACTCCTTTGTGTTCCCAAGCTGCTACATAAGCATAATCTTGGTCATTTCTTTTGGCCTCTCCCTCATCTTGATATTCAACTCTAAAGTGACCTCCACAACTTTCATTTCTGCTTAAGGCATCGGTAACCATCAGCTCACCTAGTTCAATAAAGTCGGCTACTCTGCCTGCTTTTTCCAAATCTACATTGAGTTCGTTAGCACCTCCCGTAACACGCACATCTGACCAAAACTCTTCACGCAATTGTTTCAACATTGCCTGTGCTTTGGTTAGCCCTTCGGATGAACGAGCCATGCCACAGTATTCCCACATAATTTTTCCAAGTGCTTTGTGGAAATCATCCACAGTTCTGTTTCCTTTTACAGCTAACAACTTATTGATTCTTTCAGCGGCCGCTTTTTCAGCTGCATCAAACGCAGGATGATCGGTTGGAATAGATTTCGTAAATATTTCACCTGCAAGATAATCACCAATCGTATAAGGCAATACAAAATAACCATCTGCAAGTCCTTGCATCAGCGCACTTGCACCTAATCTGTTGGCACCGTGGTCGCTAAAGTTACACTCGCCCGTTGCATAAAGTCCGGGCACTGTGGTCATCAAATTGTAATCTACCCATAAGCCGCCCATCGTATAATGTACCGCAGGATAAATTCTCATTGGTACTTCATAAGGATCTTCATTGGTAATATGATGGTACATATCAAACAAGTTTCCGTAACGCGCTTCAACAACACTTTTTCCAAGTCTTTTGATGGCATCTGCAAAATCAAGATATACAGCAAGACCTGATTCGCCAACACCTCTACCATCATCACATGCTTCTTTCGCTGCTCTTGAGGCAATGTCGCGCGGTGCTAGGTTCCCAAAACTTGGGTATTTTCTTTCCAAATAATAATCTCTTTCATCCTCAGGGATATCTTGTGGCTTGCGTTTGTCTCCTTGCTTTTTAGGGACCCACACTCTTCCATCGTTTCTTAACGACTCACTCATCAAAGTTAATTTCGATTGGTAATCGCCCGAAACCGGGATACAGGTAGGATGTATTTGTGTGTAACAAGGATTAGCGAAAAACGCTCCTTGCTTATGCGCTTTCCATGCAGCTGTTACATTACAACCCATAGCATTAGTACTCAAGAAAAATACGTTTCCATATCCACCTGTTGCCAATACTACGGCATGACCAAAATGTCTTTCAAGTTTTCCAGTTTTTAAATCACGAGCAATTATTCCTCTTGCTTTTCCATCAATATTAACCAATTCAACCATTTCATGACGGCTAAACATTTCTACGTTTCCTATACCAATTTGACGGCTTAGGGCGGAGTAGGCACCTAACAAAAGTTGTTGTCCGGTTTGCCCTCTTGCATAAAACGTACGCGATACTTGCGCCCCACCAAAAGAGCGATTGTCCAATAATCCACCGTACTCGCGGGCAAATGGAACACCTTGCGCCACACACTGATCGATAATGTTTGCACTAACTTCGGCAAGACGATAAACATTTGCCTCACGTGCTCTAAAGTCACCTCCTTTGATGGTGTCGTAAAACAATCTAAATACACTATCGCCATCGTTTTTATAGTTTTTAGCAGCATTGATACCGCCTTGTGCAGCAATAGAGTGAGCCCTGCGAGGACTATCTTGATAACAATAGGCCTTTACTTTATAACCTAATTCGGCTAAGCTTGCTGCTGCAGAAGCACCGGCCAAACCTGTACCTACAACAATTACCTCTAGCTTTCTTTTGTTGGAAGGGTTTACCAACTTTACGTGTGATTTATAATCGGTCCACTTTGTTTCAAGCGGCCCATCGGGTATTTTTGAATCTAAAACTGACATATCTTCTTTGTATTTGATGATATTAATATTCGGTTGGTGTGATAATTATTTGATAATGCCCAAGTGCATTACAATAGGCATCAATGCAAATAATATTGGAATAATGATAGAGAACCAAAAACCCGTTTTTTGAATGATTGGTGTGTATTTAGGGTGATTCCATCCCATTGTTTGGAAAGCTGATTGAAAACCATGTAATAAATGATAAGCTAAACTCACCATGGAAGCTACATATAAAATTACAATTAATGGGTTTTCAAATACCTCTTTCATTTCTTCAAACAAAGTTTCTTGACCAGGTAATTTTTCTAATTCGGAGTGTGCTATGTGGTCGGTAAATCTGCTTGGAACCCAAAAATCTTTGAGATGCACAATTAAGAACATCAAAATTAATGTCCCTAACAAGCCCATCCAGCGACTATACCACTTGCTGTTAGCATTTGGTTTTTGATATTGATAACCTGTACTGCGGGTTTTGTTGTTAGCAAGAGTTAGTAGAAGCGCATCAACAATGTGGGCAATAATACCCAAAAATAGAACAACCTCCATGATCCTAATCAGTACATTTGTTCCCATGAATTTGGCGCCTTCGTTAAATAACTCACCACCATCATTGAAAAATATCAATGAATTGATGGCGCAGTGAACAACTAAAAAAGTAATCAGAAAAATGCCTGTGACACCCATCAGCATTTTCTTCCCTATCAGGGTGCTGAACAATCCGTTATGAGTTGATTTTTTTGACATATGAATCAGTATATTTGTATTTAAAAGTTTGCGAATTTATAAACATACCTTGTTTAATCAAAGCACTTTTTATTTATTTTATCACATAACATTACAATTCGCATTATTGTTCATGCTGCGCAATTGGGTGAAAATAATTTAGAATGGTTTAAAATAACTTTTTGTAAGCTGTCTTGGGCCTTGCCGTATATCAATTGCGCTTGTCCATACCCCACATCAATTTTTGTCGAAGTGTACTCATAAAGTCACTTCCTTGCAATCTTACCAAATTAATTGAAAAATTTTCTTTCATGATGGTTAATTCTTCATCGGCATCAAATACCTCTTGTCGGGAGTCGAGGGTAACTAAAAAATTCTTGTTTCTGCCTTCTACTTTTAGTGTTACTACATCTTTATCTGAAATAATTATAGGGCGCACATTCAGGTTGTGAGGCGATATGGGGGTTATGATAAAGTTGGCCGAATCGGGCATTACCAAGGGGCCACCGCAACTCAAACTGTAGGCGGTTGATCCTGTAGGCGTAGAAATAATTAAACCATCAGCCCAATAAGCGTTCAAGAATTCTCCGTTTATCCAAGCATGAATAGTCATCATGGTGGTGTTATCGTTTTTATGAACGGTTATTTCGTTGAGTGCAAAGTTACTTTTTTTGTAGGGATTATTGGGTGATTCTAATCGAATTAAACTACGCTTGTCTATTTCATACACACCTGTCAAAATTTTATCGATGGCATCTTCTATTTCTTCGATAGAAATACCCGATAAAAAGCCTAATCTGCCGGTATTGATTCCAATTACAGGAATTTCTGAAGCACCCACCATAGTAATTGTTTTTAGCATGGTGCCATCGCCTCCAATACTGCAAAAGAACGAGGGTTTTTTCTGCAGAATTTTTTCGTCCTTGAAAAAAGAAATGATGGTTTTGAAAATAATTTTTTCTTTGATGATAGCATAAAAATCTTCATGCACACACAGTTCTACTCCGCATTCCTCAAGCTTGGTAATGAGCCGCTGAATGGGGCTTGCGTTATAGTTATTCAATGATTTTCCGTAGATAGCAAACAGCATAGAAAAATTTTATGTGTAAAGATAGTAAAGGAAAAGCGATTTCAAATATGTTACCTAAAAAAATTGAAGTTCAGCATGATGGCTGTACTTGCGGTACATATAAATCAAAGGTTATTTGAACAAGTTGTTGCATACTTTGTGTAACTATGCGAAAAATAAATAAAAAAATTAATTTGCTTGATTGCAACCTTTATTTCTACAGGTTGTTCATTCTCCAACCTTAATGATAATGATTCGTTACCTCAAAAGAAATTAATTTGAATTAAAGTAAAGATAAATTGCATAAATTTACAACGATAAAAAAATCAGCAATGAAGTGTATCTATAAATTTTTTCTTTTAAATTTGGTAATCATCGCAATAGCTTGCAGGAAAGACAGTTCCTTGAAAAAAGAAACTCAAGATCCTGCCATACCCAAACCGGTTGAAAATATAAAATATGGCTCGGTGAGAATTAATATCTCTAATTTGGTTGGCAATGAAATGATTTCTCTGAACGATAGTGTCTACACCAATACAAACGGAGATAGTTTTACTATATCTAAGTTCAAATACTATTTAAGTAATTTTACCTTAAGAAATGCGAATGGTGAACTACATAGACAAACTGAAAGTTACCACCTAATTGATTGTCAAAAAGGGTCTAGTTTTACCATGCTAATCGATAGCGTTCCGGTAGGAACTTACAATGCCATGAATTTTATTTTAGGGGTAGATAGCACCCGAAATACCTCAGGTGCTCAAATAGGTGCACTCGACCCTGCGCTTGGGATGTTTTGGAGTTGGAACCAGGGATACATTTTTTTAATGATGGAGGGTTCTTCACCCAACTCTACAGCACCTGATAATATGATTACTTACCATCTTGGCGGTTTTGCACAGCCCTACAATTGTATTCGTAATGTTAACCCAAGTTTTGGTGCGCTTGATCTTGTTGTAACTGAAAAAAATTCAAGTGAAATTGAAATTTCTGCAGATTTATTGCGGTTATTTGATACGCCTACGCTCATTAAATTTGCTCAAACAAGCGAGGGAATGGGCGGAGCAATTGCTGTTACACTCTCAAACAACGCAGTTAATATGTTTAAAGTTATAGATATTGAAAATTAAAACATGGGTAAATTAAGCATATATATAGTCTGTCTGATGCTTATTTTGACAGCTTCTTGCAAAGTTGATTCTAAATTTGATCCTATTATTAACGAGGATGATATTACTGTAAAGTGGCCTGATTATTTCCCTGCTCCCGCGTATGATTTTTCAGGAAATCCCATCACTAAGGAGGGCTTTCTCTTGGGTAAAAAACTATTTTACGATCCAATTTTAAGCGTTGATAATACGATTAGTTGTGGCAGTTGTCATCAGCAGTTTGCTGCTTTTGCTCATGCCGATCATAAGTTGAGTCATGGTATAGACAATAAGTTGGGGGTGCGAAACTCTCAGGCGTTATTCAATATGATTTGGAACACTTCATTTTTTTGGGATGGTGGTTCAAAACATATCGAGGTTCAGCCCATAGGCCCAATTACCAATCCGGTAGAAATGGATGAAACCGTTCAAAACGTAGTCTATAAATTAAGTCAGCGAGCCGATTATAAAAGTCTTTTTAAAGCGGCATTCAATACTGATAGTATTACTAGTCAGCTTATGTTGAAGGCAATCGCACAATTTATGGGTGCTTTTGTAAGTGCCAGCTCGAAATACGACAAGAACCGAATTGACCCTATTGCCAATCCTTTTACTGAAGATGAAAAATTGGGTCAAACTATTTTTGAAAGTAAGTGTGCATCTTGTCACGTTCCGCCATTGTTTACAGACAATAGTTTTCGCAACAATGGTTTAGATGAAATTTTTTCTGACAGTGGCAGGTATCTAATAACAAATATTAACAGCGATATGGGAAAGTTTAAAGTGCCTTCCCTGCGAAACATTGAATTAACCTATCCCTACATGCATGATGGGCGTTTCGAGACATTACCGCAGGTATTGAATCATTACAGCTCAGAGATCAAGCAATCGGCAACATTGGATCAGTCATTAACCAATGGAATTGCACTTAATAACACCGAAAAGCAGCAGTTGATAGCATTTTTAAAAACACTCACAGATAGAGAGTTTATAAACGACCCAAGATTTAAAGAGGCCAATTGATTGCTTGCATTTTGAGTCATATTTTTTTTATATCGAAAACATTTCTATTTTCGCACCTTTATATCAACAGCTAATTTTTAATAAAACTAAGTCAGGATGAAAACCGCAAAGCTTACTAAAAAGTTTGTATTTATGATGTCGGCAGCAGTTGCCATATCGGGATGTAAAACCACCGATTGGTCAAAAGTTACCTACACCAGCAGCCCCAACCCGCTTGAAATGCATGGCGACACAATTGTGATTACCGTAAAAGGAAGTATTCCTGCAAAAACACAGGCTACTAAAGAGGTAATAACATTAACTCCTATGTTGAAGTGGAATGGAGGAGAGCTAGCGCTGAAACCACTTGTATTTCAAGGTGAAAAAATTAAAGAGGGCAAAGGGATAATTGTAGCTAAGAAGAAAGAAACCAATTTTAATTACAGCGAAAAGGTTGCTTACAAACCGGAAATGCGTGTTTGCGAGTTTACTGCCAAGGCTGTAACAACCAAAAAAGATAAGGTGAAAAAAGAGTACATGGTGCCTAAGTTAGCTGATGCAACCATCGTTACTCCGCTGCTCGCTGCCGGTGATGAAAGAGCTGTGATGGGAAAAGAAAACATGCCTAGAATTGTACCTATGGGTATCGAAGCAGATATTCATTTTCTTATTAGTCAAGAAAACGTGAGACCAGCTGAGTTGAAGACAGACGATATGAAAGCATTGATGAATTTCTTAAGCGGAAGTCAAACAGCAATTAAAGACGAAAAAGGTAAGAAAACCATTGGTTACAACAAAAACTACGATATCAAAGGAATTTCAATTTCTGCTTATGCGTCTCCTGATGGCGAGCAGGATAAAAATGCCAATTTAGCTGCTGATAGAGGAAAAGCTTCTTCAAAAGAAATTAGTAGTTTCCTTAAGAAAAATGATCTTAATTATTTGATTGAGGCAACAGATACAGTAGTGACTGAAAACCCTAAATCAGGAAAGAAATCAACCAAAATAAATAAAACCAATATTGAAGATAAGTTTTATACCATCAGTTCCACCCCTGAAGATTGGGAAGGATTTAAATCAAAAATGGAAGCTTCAACAGTTCCAGATAAAGACATGATTTTACGTATTCTTTCTACTTACTCTGATTTAGACAAAAGAGAAACTGAGATAAAAAATATTAGCAAAGCCTACACTGAAATTTCTGATCAAATATTACCTGCTTTGAGAAGAGCAAAAATCAGTGTGAGTGGAGAAAAGAAATGCAAATCAGATGAGTTACTAGCTCAAATGTCGGCCTCTATGCCTGATTCTTTATCGATTGAAGAACTACTTTATGCTGCATCTATCACTTCTGATATGGGCGCTATGACAACTATTTTCAGCAATTGTGCAAGGATATATCCTAACGATTGGAGAGGTCACAACAATCTCGGATGCATGTATCTATTACAAAATAAAATTAATGAAGCAGGTGCATCATTTGAGAAAGCAAATCAAGCTGCTGCCAACAATCCTGCTGTGTTGAATAACTTAGGAATTGTAGCCATGAAGAAAGGCGACAGAAAAGCTGCTGAAACCTATTACAGCCAAAGTAGTGCTCCTGAAGCTCAGTATAATATGGGAAGAATAAACATCCTAAAAGGTAAATATGCTGCTGCTGTTTCAAACTATCAAGGTCAAAACTCATTTAATGCTGCGCTTGCTGCTCTGCTCAATGGTAATGCTGATGCAGCGATGAGTGCCATCGAATCATCAAATGATAAGGATAGTGCAATGGGTAATTATTTGAAAGCAGTTATTGCTGCAAGAAAGAGCGATGCCACAGGAGCAGCCAATTATTTAAAGGCCGCCTTTGCTAAAGATGGCTCACTTAAGCAAAATGCTCAAACGGATATGGAGTTTCTCAAAATAAGAGAAATTGAAGCCGTTAAATCTGCTTTAAATTAATAAGCTTTTTATATCATTAACAATAACCTGTTCAATAAAACGAACAGGTTTTTTTGTATCAAGTACTTAATTGATTAATTTAGCACAAAATAATACCTCGGTTGAGGAAGATAAAAACTAATTTTTAAGGTATGATAAACTATACAAAAAAATCTCTTTTACTACTTGCCTTGCTCGTTATTAAAACTAGCATCCTAAGTGCTCAAGCTGATACTAGTTTAGTAAGAGATCCTAAGAAGTATTATTTGCAGATAAACAGCCTTATTAAAGATTCAAAGGGGCCAGACAAGGCAGATGAAAAATTAGTTGTGAAAGGAGCAATTATCAAGGTAATTAACAGTAACAATTATTTAATAGGGTCATATTTTACAGACAAAAAAGGCAGGGCAACTTTCCAATTGCCACTTGATAAAAAGTTCAAAATTATTTTCCAAAAAAAAGGATATGTATCTAAAATTGTGGAAGTAAATACACAAATTCCTAAAGAGGTTAACAACGCCTACATTTTTGGCGTTGATGTGGCACTTTTCGCTGAGGTTCCCAACTTAAACACAGATGTTTTGTTGCAGCCGGTTGCAAAAATTAAGTTTGATAAGATGGCAAAAGATTTCAACTATGACGCTGCCTACACCCATAAGGTGAATGGTGAGTTGAAGAAAATGTATAAGGAGTATTACACGCTAAAAAAGAATAATAAATAATCACCCAAACAATAAAAAAAATCCTTCCCATCCTTCCCATCTGGGAAGGATTTTTTTTTGATAATAGGTGCTTAAAGTTGGATCAAAATACTTGCTTAACTACAACTTTTGGCCTAAAATTATTGAAGCCCAATTCCCCATTTTTTAATGAGGAATTGAGATTTAATGGGTATCGCTTGTTCAATTTTATTTCCAATTGTTCATATCATTTGAACCAACGAGCATGCTTGTTTATTATTTTTGTGTAAAATATCATAGCATGCAACAATATCACGAATTATTACAACATGTTTTGTCTATAGGCACTTTTAAATCTGACCGCACAGGCACAGGAACAACAAGTGTATTTGGGTATCAAATGCGCTTTAATTTGCAGGATGGATTCCCTTTGATGACAACAAAAAAGTTGCATACCAAGAGCATCATTCACGAGCTTTTGTGGTTTTTAAAAGGAAGCACCAATATTGCCTATTTGAAAGAAAATGGAGTAAGTATTTGGGATGAATGGGCCGATGAAGCAGGCAATTTAGGGCCTGTGTATGGTTATCAGTGGAGAAGTTGGCCAACGCCTCATGGAGGTCATATCGATCAAATTAGCAATGTGATTGAAAGTATTAAAAAAAATCCTGACTCGCGCAGACTGATTGTGAGTGCTTGGAATGTTGCCGATATTGAACAAATGAAATTACCTCCTTGCCACGCATTTTTTCAGTTTTATGTAGCAAATGGAAAGCTTAGTTGTCAGCTATATCAAAGGAGTGCAGATATTTTCTTGGGCGTTCCTTTCAACATTGCTTCTTATGCCTTACTCACGCACATGGTGGCTCAAGTATGTAATTTTCAGGTTGGTGACTTTATTCATACGCTTGGTGATGCACACATTTATGCTAATCACATGGAGCAGGTAAAACTACAACTTAGCAGAGATTTTAGGCCGTTGCCAACATTAAAAATGAATCCTGCGGTCAACAACATTTTTGATTTCACTTTTGAGGATTTCAGTATTGAGGGCTATAATCCTCATCCAGCAATTAAAGCCGCTGTAGCAGTGTAGTATATGTTAATGATGTAGACATCAATTCATTGATGCTTCGAATTGCTCGCAAAAATAGTTGTTGAAGAGCAGCTTTACCTCTGCCATTTCTACCTCGTGACCCAACTCTTGTTTCAAGGAGGTTACTGCTTTATCATCAATACCGCATGGAACAATGTGTTGAAAATAATCAAGGTTTGTATTTACATTGAAAGCAAATCCGTGCATGGTTACCCATCGGCTGCAGCGTACGCCCATAGCGCATATTTTACGCGCATTTGCCTTGTCTGCATCTAACCAAACTCCTGTATAGCCATCGTAGCGTCCTGCTTTAATACCATAATGAGCACAAACATTGATAATAGCTTCCTCTAAAAAGCGCAAGTATTTATGAATATCGGTAAAAAAATTATCGAGGTCAATAATTGGATAACCAACCAATTGTCCTGGGCCGTGATAGGTAATGTCTCCACCTCTATTAATCTTGTAGTAAACAGCATGTATGGCTGCTAATTGTTGTTGGTTAACCAGCAGGTTTTCTGGTTTCCCGCTCTTGCCCAGGGTATATACATGCGGATGCTCACAAAGCAAAAGGTAATTGGGTGTTTCAGTTGGTGCAGCATCTAAGTTACTGCGGTTTAGAACTTTAATGTTTACGGTATTGGCAAAAATTTCTTCTTGTAATTTCCAGGCATCGGCATAGTCAATGAGACCTAAATCTTGGTAAATTACCTTTTTGTTTTTTTGCATGTTTGCTAATCCATTTTAGACAGCTCTGATTTCAAGTGATTGATAATAGAGATATCGATTGCATCAACTTGTTTAACATCGGCAATTGCACAGCTGATCCAGTCACCTAAATGTATCATGTAAAGTGCTCTTTGCATTGGGCTTTCGCCTTTGGCATGTATTTCAATAATTGTTTGACAATACTTAGAAAAAACCTCTTTGCATACTTCAAGTCGCTTTACAGAGCGATAGTAATCAGTGCTGTAGCGGAAAATGATGACTGCCAATTGCTCATTTTTTTCTGTCCAACCTACCAACTCATTATGGTTCATTTCAGGAATCACATGATGCCAACAAAGCATTTTACTATTCTCATTAAGTTGTTGTCTGAAGCGAATTGCAACACCTTCTGTATTTCCGAGTGTGTAAATTATAGGTAATTTATGATATAATTGAGAAGCTATTTGTGTAGCTTCCTTAATAATGTTTTGCTGCTCCTGATTTAGCAACGCTATGGTTTTTTCAATTTCAGGAAGATAGTGTTGCGAAATGATTTGATGAAATTGTAGCGTATTAATTATTTGACAAATAGAATAGCCAATGCATGAGCGTGGAGGAAAACCTGCGGGTAACATAATGCAATCAATTTGCTCTTGTTTGGCTATAGCAGCTGCTTCACCACCGGAAGTTATAATGGTAATTTTTGCTTTTGCTTTGATACAATGTTTTAATACATGAATGGTTTCTTCAGTATTTCCGCTGTAAGTGCAAATGATGGCAAGTGTATGTTGGTTAATAAAAGCGGGCGCACTGTAATCTTTGTTGATAACGATTGGGCAAACTACATCATTGCTTACAATTTCAGAAACTATTGAGCCGCCTATACCAGAACCGCCTAATCCGGAAATCAGTACTTGATTAATACTTTCAGTAGCTCTGCTGAGCTGCGCACTATGGGCAATTGAGATTGCTTTTTGAAGTTGCTTAGGGAAATCAGCAACCAAATCTTTCATAATCATATACTAACTAAATAAAGAAGCGCAATTTACAAAAAAAGCAATTGTAATTTATCTTAAGATTGAATCATAATTAAGAAATGCCTGTTTATATAACTGAAGTCACATTATTTTTTCAAGTTAATTTTGGCAACAACCTCACTTTTCTCAATATAGCCATCATGTCTCCAATCTTGAACACCGTTTTGGTAAAGGATAAGCACAGGAAGTGCATCAACCTTTAGTGATTGCAGCAAAGCTTTATTTTTATCTGCATCAATCCTCACTACCTTTACCTCTGCCGACATTTCCTTGCTGATTTCATCCAAATAGGGCTTCATTTTCTTACAAGGGGCGCACCATTCGGCATAAAAATCAATAAGTACCTTTTTGTATGACCGCGTTAATTGATTGTAATCATCTACACTCATACCCGGGTTCTTGTCAGTATTATTGTTGCTTTCGGGTAAACCTGCAGCACGCCACTTCATCATGCCGCCATTCATTTCATACACTTGTTTAAAACCTTCTGCTCTCATATGCGCTGCAGCTGAGGAGCTTCTTCCACCGCTTAGGCAATATACAAATGCGGGTTTTTGTTTGTCGAGACTCGAAATTTGAGCATCAAAATTACTACCATTCCAATCATAATTCATAGCATTGCTCAAATGTCCGCCTTGAAATTCATCGGCAGTTCTAACGTCAATTAATTGCGCATCTTTAGTTTGTTTTAATTTAGCATCGAACTCATTTGCACTGAGCACAAACCCGGTATTTTGACCATTGCTGCATGCACTCAAAATTACAAGACTCATCAGCAATGCGTGTACTATTTTTTTCATCATGAATTAGGTTTATTGATTTAATATGTAATGGTATTATTTGCTTGTTTTCATCCCTTTTTTATTTCATCTTTTTTAGACAAATGCAACTACAAATCTATAAAGATCTGATTGTTTTACAAGATTGTGTGTAGCTCATCAGAATACCTTGTTTACTGCGTTAAATATAACTATTCAGTATCTGCAATAACTGTTGGGCCTGCACAACTCCTGATTGACGCCATTTCATTTCTCCTTTTTTAAAAATCATCAAGGTGGGAACTCCTTGTATGTGATACTGAGCGGCCACAGCATTGTTTTTGTCTACATCAATTTTTATAATCGTAGCCTTATCACCCACTAAATTTTTCAACTCATCTAAAACAGGCTTCATCATTTTGCAGGGGCCGCACCACTCTGCAAAAAAGTCTATTAGTACAGGTTTTTCCGACTGAATGATATCATTGAAAGTAGCCATGTAGTTTAGTGTTTAATTACTTTTTTATAAATGGGATCGTATGAAATAAAGAAGTTAAGCCAAAGAATCCGCGACCAGCGGGCAAGCAGTGGAAAAAGTAGCAATAATATTCCGATGATCCACATCAAAAAATCAAATAAGGGTAATTCCAAAAAATAAATTTGAAGGAGGTAAGCAACAATAAAAATTCCTGATGTAAATGCATATGAAACATACATGGCACCGAAGAAAAATCCCGGCTCCTTTTCAAATTTTAAACCGCAATGAGCACAATTTTCTTCGGTTGTCAACAACTGATTGATACGGTAGGGTGGATAACTAAGCATTTTACTCTGATGACAACGCGGACATTTATTCATCAAAACAGAATAGGTGATATTGGTTAATTGCATAAAACTAAATTAGTGTAACAAAGGTGAGTTTAATTAATGGGATAAAAAGTGACTTTTGTTACATTTTGTATTTTTTTTAGAAATAATAATGTATCAAAAGAGTTGTCAAACCAATATAAAGTCTAGTATTTAAACGTTTTAATTACGTAGGATAAGTCTACCTGTATTGTTTTCTGTTTTTATGATATTGGATGGATTGCCATAACAGTATGTGTTTCCCACGTATTGTACCAGTGCTTCAAGCTTTTCTTCGGCATAAAAAAAATGATCGCTTGAGCTGATGTTGTTGGTGTATACGCGCTTGCATTTGAATTGCTGCATACGAAAGGTGCCGCTGCTTCTTGCATAGGCATATAGTTGAGTAGCTTTTCCGCTTACAATTAAATCGGCCACACCTGTATGAATATTGGCATACATCAACGGTACATCAAGATTTAATTTGATGCTATCCATGCCATCGTAACAGTTAAATGTAAAAGTATCGGTAGTGATTGTATTCACTGAGGTTACAGCAGCTGTTCCACGGTATATTAATTCATTTAAATTTTTGAAGTGAATAACGATGTCAATTTGATTGCTGTATGTTCTTGCAAAGTTACATCGGTTGTTGTTTCGGAGTATTAATTTATTTTTCTCAATCGTACTTTCTACCTCAGGCAATAAATTTTCTCCTCCCTTAATTTCAATGAGGTTGATGCTATCTTGTATCAAATAAACGGGCATGTTGTTGTATATTTCAATGGCTGAAAAATCTGACGGATTTCTTGTTTCGGTGATGATTTTGCCCGTGCGCTTGATACATTCAAAATTTGCTCCCTGTTGACATGAACTCCCCAAAATGATGAGCACCATCAATGCGACAGATGGTAGTTTGCAAAAAGTTACAGCTATAAAAGTACCGTATTTCAAAACAATAAAATTACATTTCAAAATTAAGAAAAGTTATGCTTTTCGCGGCATCGAATGACTTAATTTTCAATTCTAAAAACCGGATATCTGTGTGCTGATTTTTCATACTCCGGAGCATTTCTAAAAATCCATGAAAGTTGCTCATAGTGGTTGTTATGAAGATTTTTTTCTTTTACATACGCATTCAGTTTGAATTGTAATTCTGGATTTTCTTTCAAAATTTTTTCTGCCGTTTCTTCATATACATAATCGCTGAACCATTCTTTTTGTTGCAAGGCACTATCAAAAAAATTCCAACTGAAATAGGAGTCAATCGCCTTTGGTTCCAATGTTTCTACAATAAATCTATTACTTGTTTGATTGCAGGGAATCAAATAATCGCCACGATGAAAACGGATGAGCATTTCTTCCTTTCTAACCTCAATGTTGCTGTGCAAGTAATGCCCTTCATAAGGTTTTGAGGTAGTTTTGTAGTTGTCGATGTAATAGCCTTTTACCAATATGTTAGAGTCTCTTTCTAGTTTAGTCATTTTTACGCCATTGATTTGTAGCAAATTTATTACCTCTGACCAAGCCTGTGGAATCAGGTATTCCTTTGGTTTTTCAACATCATCAACCGGGTTATAGTAATTGAAATACTTCACTGCTTTGATAAATGACTTGTTGCGGTCGTAATAGAGGCGTTTGAGTCCGCTGATATTGCTTTTTTTATAGCCGGCTTCATATCCTTTGAAACTCAATAAATCGAAGCGAGAAGTATCGATAACCCAATTGAGAGCGAATCTTTTTTGTGTATTGGCGATATCATCGTCCGCACGTTTTTTGATACTGATTATTTCATCGGCATACCTATTGGTAATCGACATCAAGGTAATTAATAAATCATAGGTTGCCTTAACCTGAATAGGATAGGGCTTAAGCATGTGTGCCTCCGTAACAAAGCCAAGTATATTGTAAAGAGCGGTATATCCGGTAGCAAACCTGGGAGTTTCTAAAAAACCTACGAGGCCGCTATCAGGCGTTTCTTTGAGCGTATTTACATAAGGACACATTTCATTGTTTTTCAATTTCATGTCAGCATAAATGGCGGGAACCATTTTTGAGGTTAAAAAGTTTCCGGGCAGCGCATGCATTTTATTGTGTTGTGAAACAATCAAGGTCATGTTATAGCTGTAGTCGGCTCCGTTGCTGATGTGCGTGTCAATAAATACATGTGGTTTAACGAGTTGTATTAATTCTATGAGAGAACGTGTATTTTTTGCATCGCACTTAATAAAGTCTCTATTCAAATCCAAATTTCGGGCATTGCCTCTAAAACCGTGCTCTTTGGGCCCGTTTTGATTCGCACGAGAGCAGCAACCTCTGTTGAGGCCTCCATCAATATTATAAAATGGCACAATACACACCACTACCTTTTCGAGTAAAGATTGCAACTCTTTTTTATTAAGAAGGTCTTCGCTAAAACTCAAACATGCATCAACACCGCAGGGCTCACCGGCATGAATACCGTTATTAATGAACACAATGGCCTTGTTTTTATGGCAAATGGATGCGAAATCAAAATCCTTGTCACCCGAAATTACAAAGAGGTGCAGTGGCAAGCCCACGTCTGTTTTACCAGCCTCCATGAGCCGGGTTTGACTGTATTTTTTTTCTAGATTTTTATAAAAATCTATACACTCTTGATAGGTAACAGTTTCATTTTCGAGATACTTTTGTTTGACATTTTGCGCCTGGCCAATAGAAGTAATCAGCATGAGCAGTAATATTTTTTTCATACGTTTGAATGGATTCCCAAATTAAAGCAATTGACAGATATGCTGCAACAGTAAACAAAAAAACATCGTGTATTGTTATAGCTAATTTGAACTTAATCGTAAGATTTTAAAAAATGATAATTTTGAACCCATAAAATTATTGTAATGAACTATTGGTTGATTAAATCAGAACCTTTTAAATATAGCTGGGAGCAATTCAGCAAGGATAAAAAATGTGTTTGGGACGGTGTAAGAAATTATGCTGCACGAAACAATCTCAAAGCCATGAAAAAAGGTGATCTTGCCCTGTTTTATCATAGTAATGAGGGGATGGAAATTGTTGGCATAGCTAGGGTAGTAAAAGAGTTTTATCAAGATCCTACAACAACAGAAACAGCATGGGTGGCCGTGGATTTTACTCCCTTTAAAGCTTTAAAAAAGCCCGTTTCTTTGGCACAAATTAAAGCAGATAAGTTACTCGAAAACATGGATTTGGTAAGACATGCCCGTTTGTCGGTAGGTACCGTAAAGGAATTTGAGTTCGATAGGATATTGGCCTTGTCAGAAACCAAGGCATAGTTGTCATTTCCTTTTCTAATTAATTTTAGGCAGTATCCATATACATTCCTATATTTACACCCTTTTTACTATAATCAATATGCGATTGAATAAGAAATTTACATTTACGGTCTGTTTGATTTTTCTCATTGCTTGCGTGCAAGTTTTTGCTCAAAATGGAAACATCAGGGGTTTTGTATATGAATCTGAATCTGCCGAGCCGGTTATATTCACATCCGTTATTCTTAAAGGAACAACCTTTGGCGCGCAAACCGATGTTAATGGCTATTTTTCAATAACCAAGTTGCCTGCCGGGTCATATACCTTGATGATTACTATGCTCGGTCATGACACATTAATCGAGAAAATCAACCTCAAAGAAAATGAAATTCTTACCAAGAAATTATTCATTAAAAAATCTTCTGTAAAGCTTAAAGAGTTTGAGATATCGGCTGAAAAAAAAGAACAGCTTACTGAAGTACGCACATCGGTCACCAAAATTACGCCTCAAGACATTAAGAAGATTCCTTCAGTTGGTGGGGAGCCCGATTTAGCTCAATACCTGCAAGTGCTGCCAGGAGTTATTTTTACTGGAGATCAAGGAGGGCAACTTTACATTAGGGGTGGTGCTCCTGTTCAAAATAAAGTGTTGCTCGATGGGATGATTATTTACAACCCTTTTCACTCAATTGGTTTATTCTCGGTGTTTGATGCCGACTACATAAGGAATGCAGATGTTTACACAGGTGGATTTGGCGCACAATATGGTGGTCGTATTTCATCTATTATGGATATCACCACGCGCGATGGTAACAAAAAAAGACTTTCAGGCAAGGTTGGAGCTACTACATTCGGATCAAAAGTATTGCTCGAAGGTCCACTTAAAAAAGCCAAAGAAGATGGCGGTGGCTCATCTTCATTTTTGTTATCATTCAAAAACTCATTTCTTGAGCAAAGTTCTAAGTTGCTTTACAACTATGTTGACACAGCCGGACTTCCATTTAATTTTACCGACTTTTACGGAAAAGTCTCCTTAAACGCTTCAAACGGCAGCAAGATCAATCTTTTTGGTTTCAATCAAACAGATGTTGTTAATTATAAAAACACCAGTAATTTAAAATGGACTCAAACCGGTTTAGGGTCTAATTTTATTGTGGTACCCTCAGGATCTGCTGTTTTAATCAAAGGTAACTTTGCGTATTCGAAATATGGCATCACCATGGGCGAAGGCACCGAAAAGCCAAGAAGCAGTAGTATCAATGGATTTAACTTTGGTATCAACTTTACCTATTTCAAGCGCCAAAATGAGTTGAACTACGGAATTGATATACTCGGATTTAAAACAAAGTTTGATTTTTACAACTTTAATTACAAAATATCTCAAGAAGAAAATACCTCAGAACTTGCCGGCTACCTCAGGTACAAAATGATTTTTGGCAAGTTAATTATCGATCCTAGTTTACGTATTCATTACTATGCATCGTTGCAGGAAATTTCGCCCGAGCCAAGATTTGGTTTGAAATACAACCTTACCGATCGCTTTAGAATAAAAGCTTCTGGTGGAAGATACACACAGAACTTGCTTGCTGCAAACTCTGATCGTGATGTGGTTAACTTGTTTTACGGTTTTTTATCAGGACCTGAAAACTTGCCTCAAACTTTTGTTACCCGAAACGGAAATGTAAAGGATGTAAACAGCAAATTACAAAAAGCGCTTCATTACATTGCAGGTTTTGAGTTTGACATCACCAGCAAAATATCCTTGAATGTGGAAGGGTATGATAAAGAATTTACACAACTCACCAACATCAACAGAAATAAAATTTTTGATGATGTGGCCGATAATTCAGCTAAGCCCGATACACTTAAAAAGGATTATATCATTGAAAGTGGTTTTGCAAGAGGTATAGACTTCTTGCTGAAATTTGATTACAAAAAATTGTATGTATGGGCAGTTTATTCCTTTGGTTTTGTAAGAAGATGGGATGGTCAACAGCTTTACCCACCTCATTTCGATAGGAGGCATAACATTAATCTTGTAAGTTCTTATGTTTTTGGTAAGGGTCTCAACTGGGAAATTGATGCACGTTGGAATTTTGGATCTGGTTTTCCTTTTACCCAAACGCAAGGATTTTATGAAATGCTCGATTTGCAGGGTAATTTGAATAGTAATGTGGCCACAGCCAACGGTAATTTAGGGATATTATATGGAAGGCTAAATAACAAACGTTTGCCAACCTATCACCGACTCGATATCAGTATCAAAAGAAAATTTGCAGTAAGTGAAAATGGCATTTTGGAAGTGAATGCCGGTGTAACCAATGTGTACAATCGTGAAAATGTATTTTATTTCAATCGTATAACCAAC
>JALRAS010000190.1 GCA_023262495.1 Bacteroidia bacterium
CACTAGTGCGTTACATGCGTAACTGCTATTGATTAATTCGGGTTTAACCCAAATTCCGCATTAGAAAATAATCAGCTGATATCCGTACAAATTTGTTGTGACCGATAGTTTAGCTATGCTATAATTGTTTAGGGAATTTTACCCTTACTGATCGGTACTAGATAAAAAAAGGAGCTCTGTAAAACAGAACTCCTTTTAAATGTTGAGCGCATATCCTTACTTGGCGTAATTCACAGCCCTGGTTTCTCTGATGACGGTAATCTTTATTTGTCCCGGATAGGTCATTTCTGTTTGAATCTTTTGCGAGATATCGAATGATAATTGTTCTGCATCTTTATCAGAAATTTTTTCACTTTCTACCAATACCCTCAATTCTCTACCTGCTTGAATAGCGTATGTTTTCATCACACCGGGATAAGATAATGCAAGTGCTTCGAGATCTTTCAAACGTTTGATATATGACTCTGCAATTTCTCTTCTTGCCCCTGGTCTTGCTCCGCTAATTGCATCACAAACCTGCACAATAGGTGAAATCAAACTGGTCATCTCTATTTCATCATGATGCGCACCAATAGCATTACAAACCTCTGCATTTTCTTTATACTTTTCGGCCAGCTTCATACCTAAAATAGCATGTGGCAATTCCGGTTCATCATCAGGCACTTTTCCAATGTCGTGTAACAATCCTGCACGCTTGGCCAACTTCACGTTGAGACCCAATTCAGTTGCCATGATGGCACATAAATTGGCCACTTCGCGCGAGTGCTGCAATAAATTTTGTCCGTATGATGAGCGGTATTTCATTCTTCCAACCATACGAATTAATTCAGGATGCAATCCATGAATACCCAAATCGATTGTGGTGCGTTTGCCCGTTTCCACAATTTCATCTTCGATTTGCTTTTTTACTTTTTCAACTACTTCTTCAATACGTGCCGGATGAATCCTTCCATCTGTTACCAATTGATGTAAGGCAAGGCGTGCTATTTCTCTCCTAACCGGATCAAAACCACTTAATATGATGGCCTCGGGTGTATCATCCACAATAATTTCAATTCCTGTTGCCGCTTCTAAGGCACGGATATTACGTCCTTCACGACCAATAATACGCCCTTTAATTTCATCGTTTTCGATATTAAATACAGAAACAGAATTCTCAACCGCATGCTCTGTAGCCACACGCTGAATGGTTTGAATTACAATTTTCTTAGCTTCTTTATTGGCAGTTAATTTTGCCTCATCCATAGTATCCTTGATGTGCGACAAGGCGGCAGTTTTGGCTTCATTTCTTAATGCTTCCACAAGTTGTGCCTTAGCTTCTTCCGCTTTTAATCCTGAAATTGTTTCAAGCTGCTCAAGTTGTCTTTTGTGTCCTTTATCAACCTCTTGTTGTTTCTTCTGAAGAATTTCATTTTGAAGCGCTATGTTTTCTTTTAAATTTTCGAGTTCTTTTGCTTTTCGTTGATTGTCCTCCATTTTGGCATTTAACGACTGCTCCTTTTGTTTGATGCGATTTTCGCCAATTTGCAGGGTCTGATTTTTCTCGTTGATGTAAGCTTCGTGCTCTGCCTTAAGCTGTAGGAATTTTTCTTTAGCTTGTAAAATTTTGTCCTTCTTTATGACTTCGGCTTCTGCCTCAGCATCCTTTAAAATTTGTGCACTTTTTGATTCTATGCCTTTTTTAAGGACCGTGGTGGCCATAAAGTACCCGATAGCGAGACCAACGACAAGCCCTATGATGATCATTATTATTTCCATTTTTAATTTAGTTTAATTGTTGTGTTTAAGTTAATTGTTTGTTGTTATTAATTTTTGAGGTGAAAATTCATAAAAAAACCCACATACTGCTCAGAAAAAGGTTTGTATTAAACCCCTATGATTACTTTAGGGATGCTAAACTAGTTCGAACGTCACCTGACTATCACGAGGATAATACACCGAAGTGTTGGAGCCTGGCTCTTGCTATTTTGCAGCTTTTCCCTATTTTTTTTTAATTGTTGAGTTTAAAAAACGTACGATCTGAACAGCATGCGGGTGTGCTGTATATACATGTTGCTAGCATGTAATTACCGAAAACAATGTTTCGGCAGTTAATTCAAAGAACTAGTTTATTGAGATAATTGTTAAGGTATTGCTCAGTATCTTGAATTTGTGCAGCTAAATGCTCATATTCCTTTTCAGCAGCTGCATTTCCTGCAAGCATGCTGGCAAAATTAATGATACACATGGCTAATAAATCTTGTTTATCTTTCACTGCGAAGTTTTTTTCGTACAGATTTATTTTTTCGCTAATCATTTTTTCTGCCGCTTTTAAATTATCCACCTCAGACGGCTTTACCCTAATTGGGTAGGTCCTCCCCGCAATATTCAAGTTTACCGCAACTTCCGTCATATTAGTAAGGATTAATTTAAAATTCAGCTACACATTTTTTTTATTCATACTCAGCAATGCAATACATTTATCTATGTCCCGCATCATCTCATTGATTTGCTCATTTCGCAATTTATGCCGTTCTAAATGACTATTTTCGATCGGCTGTCTATTGTTGAGCAACTCAACTTTCTCTTTCTCAAGCTCCTCTATCAGTGTATTTTGAGAGGCAATTTGTTGATGCAAACTTTCTACTAAGGCCTGCAACTTTAAATTGTCTTCCAAAACTTTATTATGCAAAAAAATCAGTTTCTCGATTTTTGATTGAAGACTGGTCATATTTCGCTTCAATTCGTTTTGCATTGATTTTGGTTCTTTAGCGCAAATTTACTTTTATTGCGCCAAGCTTCCAAATTTTAAGATACTTTTTGTTGATATTTAGGTAAAACAACGGTTAAAGAAAGCCGTTAAATCATCAATTTAGCATCATGTTTCAACGCTTACAACTCCTACTTAAAATATTTTTTTGCCTTGCCCTTGCACATGCTGCTTCAGCTCAAGTTACTTATCCCAAGGGCGATTTTATTAATCCCTTGAATATTCCTTTAAGCTTATCGGGCAACTTCGGTGAATTAAGAAATAATCACTTTCATTCGGGAATTGATTTAAGAACCAATAGTGAAGAAGGTTATTTAACAGTTGCTGTGGCTGATGGATACGTTTCGCGCATCAAAGTT
>JALRAS010000191.1 GCA_023262495.1 Bacteroidia bacterium
GTCTGCCCAAGACTGCGATTTCCGCGATATCACAATTGCTGGCGCAGCAGCAGGATCATCTCCTACACTGAGTGATGTAACCTATCAAAAAATGCGCACCATGGCCATCATGATGATGCGTTCGATAGGTAATTTTGCCGGTGGGTGCAATGTGCAGTTTGCCGTTAGCCCCGATAATGCCGAGGATATCATTGCCATTGAAATAAATCCGCGTGTGTCGCGCTCCTCTGCATTGGCGAGTAAGGCAACCGGTTACCCTATTGCACGCATAGCTGCCAAGTTGGCCATAGGGTATCATTTAGATGAACTAAAAAATCAGATAACTTTAAGCACCTCGGCCTATTTCGAACCTACCTTAGACTATGTGATTGTGAAAATTCCGCGCTGGAACTTTGATAAATTTAAAGGCAGCGATCGTCAATTAGGACTTCAGATGAAATCGGTTGGAGAGGTGATGGCTATAGGTCGTTCGTTTCAGGAAGCGCTGCAAAAGGCCTGTCAGAGTTTAGAAATTAAACGAAATGGCTTGGGTGCCGATGGTAAAGAATTGCGTAATCAGGCCGAAATACTGCAAAGCTTAGAAAAGCCAAGTTGGAACAGGTTGTTTCATATTTATGATGCGATTAAATTGGGCATTCCAATGAAAACAATTCAAAAGCTCACACGCATTGACCCTTGGTTTTTGAATCAAATAGAAGAGCTGATTTATCTAGAAAAAGAAATTGAAAAGTGCAGCTTGGAAAACATACCTTATGACTTGCTGCTTACAGCCAAGCAAAAGGGCTATGCCGACCGTCAGATTGCTCACCTATTGCGTTGTTTAGAAAGTGAAGTGTACAAGAAAAGAACAGCTATGGGCATACAGCGTGTGTACAAAATGGTGGACACCTGTGCCGGTGAGTTTGAAGCTAAAACACCTTACTTTTATAGTACCTTTGAACAAGAGAACGAGGCCTTACCAAGCCCTAAAAAGAAAATTATTGTGCTAGGTTCGGGGCCTAACAGAATAGGGCAGGGTATCGAGTTCGACTACAGTTGCGTGCATGGTATTTTAGCTGCTAAAGAATGTGGTTACGAAACCATTATGATTAATTGTAATCCCGAAACGGTTTCAACCGATTTTAGCACTGCAGACAGGTTATATTTTGAGCCGGTTTTTTGGGAACATATTTATGATATTATCCTGAATGAAAAGCCCGAGGGGGTTATTGTGCAGCTAGGCGGACAAACCGCGCTCAAGTTGGCCGAAAAGTTAGACAGGTATGGTATTAAAATCATTGGTACCGATTTCAAATCTTTAGATTTAGCCGAAGATAGGGGAAGTTTTAGTACACTGCTTAAGCAAAACAATATTCCCTATCCTAAATTTGGGGTGTTAGAAAATGCCGAACAGGCCGTTGAATTATCGCGCGAGTTGGGCTTTCCTTTGTTGGTGCGCCCTAGTTATGTATTAGGCGGACAGAGCATGAAAATTGTGATCAACGAAACAGAGTTGGAGCAACATGTGGTAAATATTTTGCGCGATATACCCGATAATAAAATATTGTTGGATCACTTTTTGGAACGTGCCATAGAAGCCGAGGCCGATGCGATTTGTGATGGAGAAAATGTTTATATCATTGGCATTATGGAGCATATTGAACCGGCAGGCATTCACAGCGGTGATAGTTATGCAGTGCTTCCTCCCTTTGATTTAAGTGAGCATGTGATTAAGCAAATAGAGGATCATACCAAAACAATTGCCTTAGCCCTTAAAACAGTGGGGTTAATCAATATACAGTTTGCGGTTAAAGATGAGGTGGTATATGTGATTGAGGCCAATCCGCGTGCCTCACGCACTGTACCTTTTATAGCCAAAGCATATGATGAACCTTATGTAAACTATGCTACCAAAGTGATGTTGGGCACTCACAAGGTAAGCGACTTTAATTTTAATCCGCGCATGAAGGGTTTTGCCATTAAGATTCCCGTATTTAGTTATGATAAGTTTCCTGAGGTTAACAAGGAACTTGGCCCCGAAATGAAAAGCACAGGGGAGGCCATTTATTTTATTGATGATTTAACAGATGAGTATTTTCATCAGATATACTCGGAAAGAAATTTATATCTGAGTAAATAGTTTCAATTTCATGTTTTTTTGATTTTACCCCAATAAAAAATTGCATTGGTTAATGCCCGTGTAACTCAACACTAAGGTAGAAAGCGCAGCCCCAATTGTAACAGTTGGAATTGACAGTGGTATAATTTTTTGTTTTTTTGGCCCCTTTGATGCACCACTTGCGTTACTATTTCGAGTGCTTATTGTATGACACTATATTTTTTATTGTTCCACATTTATGATTAAAAATCTATGAAAAAAGTACATGTTAATCTATTCATTTTTACAATTTTATTTTTATCAATTTCCGATATTAAAGGACAAGATACGCTGCGCGTGTTGTTTTTAGGAAATAGTTACACCTCTTACAACAACCTCCCTCAGTTGGTAAAAGACCTCTCTACTTCGGCAGGAAAAAACCTCATCACTGATGTGAATATGCCCGGTGGAATAACAATTTCAGGCCATTTGAATGATCCTACTTCGATAGCCAAAGTGAGTCAGGGTAATTGGGATTATGTGGTTGTTCAAGAACAAAGTCAATTGCCCACGATTGACTATTACCGATACAATGATATGTATCCTTCATTAACAGATTTGAAGATGATGGTAGAACAATTTAGCCCTTGTGCCAAGTTGATTACCTACATGACCTGGGGCAGACGCTATGGCGGACAGCAGTGTGATCCTAATGGGGTGTATTGCAGTCCGGTTTTTACAGGTTTTAATCACATGCAAGATTCACTCACTAGTGCTTACATGCAAATTAGCGATATGTTAAATATTCAGTGTGCACCGGTAGGTGTAGCTTGGCAACAAGTATTAAACGATACCAATTTGGTACTGCACAGTGCCGATAACAGTCATCCAAATATGGATGGAAGCTACTTGGCAGCTTGTGCTATTTACAGCAGTATTTGGAAAGCCCCTTCGAGTGGCATTGCATTCAATGCGGGTATTGCGGCTTCAAGGGCAGCATACTATCAATCAAAATCAG
>JALRAS010000192.1 GCA_023262495.1 Bacteroidia bacterium
GTCATCAAGTGTCTCACCTAAAATTTCCATCTCAAAATAATTGTGTAACAACACTATTTGAGTGTGACCACCTGATAGAATAGCTGTTTTCAAACCACTGAAACTGAAATCAAACTTTTCAATTCTTGGACTAGGAAACTGATAGGAAAGCGGATTACCTCCTTTGGCCAATTGATCTATCATAGGGCCGCCCGGATAAGGCAATCCCAATATTTTGGCCGACTTATCGAATGCCTCTCCCGCTGCGTCATCAAGTGTCTCACCTAAAATTTCCATCTCAAAATAATTGTGTAACAACACTATTTGAGTGTGACCACCTGATACCGTCAAACACAAGAATGGGAATTCAGGTTTTTTCTTTTCATCATCAATAAAATGAGCGAGAATGTGAGCCTGCATGTGATGCACATCTATCAAGGGCTTATTGATTGCAAGCGATAATCCTTTAGCAAATGATGCACCAACAAGTAAAGATCCCAATAATCCGGGGCCTCTTGTGTAGGCAATCGCATCAATTTGATCAATGCTCACTTTTGCTTTTTCTAATGCCTGATGCACAACGGGTATGATATTTTGTTGGTGCGCTCTGGAAGCAAGTTCGGGCACCACACCGCCATATTGCTCATGAATTTGCTGATTAGCCACAATATTGGCAAGGATTTTGCCGTTGTGAATAAGCGCTGCCGCTGTGTCATCGCAAGATGATTCAATGGCTAGTATAGTTACCTGTTGTTGATTCATTGACAAGACAAAAATGCAAACAAAATTTGAATTGGTCTTTACATGACAGTAATTATCTAATAGTAAGCTATATTATGTATTTTTGACGTTTAAACCAATAGCCGTTGCTGAAAAGAATTAGAAATATCACACTGATAACAGTAAGTTCGCTGCTGCTTTTGATATTGCTGTCATATGCTTTACTCAGAAGTCCTTCGGTACAAACCTATTTGGTGAGCAAAGTTACTGGCTACCTTTCAGAAAAACTAAATACTACCGCAAGGATAAATGGAGTTGATATTGAATTTTTTTCGAAGGTGGTATTAGAAGGAATTTATGTCGAAGACCTCCACAAAGACACACTGCTTTATGCAGGAAAATTAAAAGTGGATATTCGTAACATTTTATTCAAAAAAAATATTGTGAACCTTAAAGCTTTTTTCCTCGAAGAATGCAGATTTAATCTTGTGCAGTATAAAAATGAAAAAGACCTCAATATTCAATTCATCATTGATGCATTTGATAGTGGCGACACTACTGTAACCAAAAATAAAAAGCCCTTCAAATTATTCAGTGAGCGACTGGTATTAAAAAATGTTGATTTTTCTTATGATTATCAGGCCGACACGAGTCATTTCTATGGTGTAAACTTCGATCATATCCATTTGAAAAAAGTGAACGGCAACTTTTCTTCAATAAAAATTATTAACGATACCATCAACGCCTTCATCAAGCATTTAAGCTTTAGAGACAGAAGTGGATTTCAGGTTTATAAAATGTCAACCGACTTTAAGATTTCATCCAAGGAAATGATTTGCCATGAGCTTAAGTTGATTACTAATAAAAGCCAGGTAAAAGGAGACTTACACTTTGAAACAGCCTCATGGGATGACTACAATGATTTTGAAGAAAAGGTATACATGCGTGGCGATTTTGATGACACGAAACTCAATTTTGGTGACATCTCCTACTTCACGAGCGAGCTCGAAGGCATCAATAAGTATATTGTATTTGATGGCAAAATAAAAGGGCCTGTTGCCAATCTGAGAGGTACAGATATGGACATTAAATTTGGAAAAAACTCGCGCTTACGAGGCGATATTAAAATGTCGGGATTGCCCGATGTTGATGCTACTTTTATACAACTTAAAATAAAAGATTTTAAAACAAACGTTGCCGATTTGGAAGGCATACCACTGCCTCCGTTTACAGGCAAAGAACACATTGAACTTCCTCCTAACTTTAACAAATTAGGACTTATTACTTTTTACGGTGACTTTACAGGATTCTTGAATGACTTTACTGCCTATGGTGATTTAGAAACAGATTTAGGTTCAGTTTCACTAGATATGGATTTGAAACAAAACAAACATGAGCTACCTAAATATAAAGGTAATCTTAAATCAAATCAATTCAATATTGGTAAGTTTTATGGCATTGAAAATGTACTCACCACCATTACATTAGATATTGACATTGATGGCAAAGGTCTCGAAAATGAAAATGTAAATGCTGCAGTAAAGGGAAAGGTAAATAGTTTAATCTGCTTTGATTACAATTATCAAAATATTGATATTGAGGGAAACTTTGCCAAGAATATTTTTGCAGGAAAGTTATTGGTAAACGATGAAAATTTGGCCTTGCGTTACAATGGTGAAATAGATTTCACCAATAAATTACCTATGTTTTATTTTCATACCGATATTGGATATGCTAACCTTACAAAGCTCAATGTTATTAAGTCGAGCTATGACAGATGGATTAGCACCAATGCTGATTTTAATTTTGAGGGTGATGATATTGACAATATCAATGGAACTATTGTATTGAAAAATGTAATTTATAAAGATAGTGCTACTACACTTAAATTTAAGCAGGTTGAACTTGATGCGCTGAATACAAAAGGTATTAAAGATCTCATTTTAAAATCTGATGCAGCTGATGCACAAATATCAGGAGACTTTAAATTGCTTGCACTAGGCAAGGATTTTACCCAACTGGTACAGCAGTATTTACCATCAGCAGGATTAAACAACACGTCAAACACAGCCAAGCAAAGTTTCACCTTTAACCTAGTTACCAAAAATTCGGAGGGGCTCTCCAAACTGTTGCTACCTGATGTGGTGATTAAACCAAACTCAAAACTCAACGGCAGTTTCAATAATATCAATAACACCTTCAGTCTTGCTGTTGATGTTCCCGAAATCATTTTATTTGATAAGAAATTGTCCAACATTCAACTCGACAGTAAAAACAGCAACAATAAATTAGATCTCGACTTAAGCTGCGGCTACCTGGCCATAGATGACAGTGCCAAAATAGAACAAATTTCCCTGAAGGCAGGTGCCTCACA
>JALRAS010000193.1 GCA_023262495.1 Bacteroidia bacterium
ATTAGGTGTTGTGTTCACAAATTCAACAGCGCTATTCAAAAGCGTGGTTACCTTCGGAGAAATGGTGTAGGAAACCTCGGCAGGAGGAAAAATTTCTATGTAGTCGTTGAGCGTTTTGGTATTGCTACAGCCGTTTACATCAAATACCGTTAAGCTGATATCATACAAACCGGGGAATTGGTATATGTATGCAGGATTGGTTTCGTTACTGTTACCTCCATCCCCAAAATCCCATAGACTTGCAGCGGCAGAAGAACTGGTATTAATGAATTGTATTGTAGATGGTAAACAGTCAAATAAAATAGGTGCGTTGAAATCAGCTGTTGGGCTGGGATTTACAGTTATTTGAATATCAGCATCAGGGTCAATTGGGTTGCAAATATCGGTCACACTTACCGTATAGGTACCGGCAGTAAATACTGTTATTGAAGGTGTGGTAGCACCATTGTTCCATAGGTATGTTTGTGCCTGAGAGCAAGTTAAAACCACACTGTCGTTTTCACAAAAAGTGGTTGGTCCGCTGGTACTGATAGTTGGTGTTGGAGCAAGGGCTTGCACGGTTACCATCATAGGATTTGATGCTAAAGAAGTACAGTTATTGGCATCAGTATAACTTACAGAATAATTACCGGAGGTATTCACTGTTATGCTGTTGGCGGTACTGCCGGTGCTCCATAAATTACCTGAAGGTTGATTAGATTGTAAGGTAACACTGCTACCGGCACAAACCGTAGTTGGGCCTGCTGCTGTAATGATAGGACTTTGAGGCAACTGATTAACCAACACAATAACATCTGCAGATGGAGGAGAAGGACAGCCATTAGCGTCAATAATACTTACGTTGAAAGTGCCCGATGTGGTAACGGTGATGCTTTGTGTGTTGAATGTATTCGACCAAGTATAGCCCGAAGCAGGACTGCTTGTTAGCACAACATTGCTACCGTAGCAAAAGGTGAGTGGCCCATTGGCATTAATTACAGGTGCAGGAGGAACAGGGAACATAACGGTATTGGTGACGGCCGAGGTAGGTGTGATACAACCATCGGCAGTTGTATTGGTGATGCTGAACGCACCTGTTGAGTAAACTGTAATACTCTGTGTAGTGGCTCCTGTACTCCAAAGATAGCTGGCAGAAGGAGTAGAGGTGAGTATTACACTGTCACCGGTACAAAATGATAAAGGTCCATTTGCAGATATAATTGGCGCTGCAGGTTGTGGGAGTACTGTAAATAAAGTGTTGGCTGAAGATGCTGTGCAACCATTTACATCTGAAATGGTTAAAGAATAGTTTCCACTTGTAGCAACTGTAATAGTTTGAGTGTTAGCACCTGTTGACCACATGTATGAGTTGGCAGCCGTTGATGTTAGGTCAACACTTCCACCTGGACATACTGTTAACGGACCTGATGCAGCAATAACGGGTACTGCTGGTAATGGATTAACCACCACATTTACAGGTGCCGAAACGCTTGAACTACATCCATTGGCATCAACATAATATACGGTGTAGGTTCCTGATGTGGTAACCGTAATGCTGTTTGTTGTTGCTCCTGTACTCCAAAAGTTATTTGAAGGGAACGTGGAAGTGAGTGTTACACTATTTCCTTGACAAAATGTGATGGGGCCACTTACATTAATTAATGGCGCAGCAGGTTGGTTGTATACAGTAACCGTAATGGGAGCAGATGGGAGCGAAGTACAATTGCCATCAGACACTGTCAATGAATAATTTGATGTTGCCGCAGGGGTGCACACTGGGTTGGCAATGTTAGGGTCGCTTAAGTTGGTTGCAGGACTCCATGTATAGGATGTTCCCCCGCTTCCGTTTAAGGTAGTGGAAGCTCCCGGACAAATACTCACGTTACTACCCGGATTTGCGATAGGTAAAGGAATAGCATTAACTGTAATATCATCTGTATCCTCGCATCCATTGGCATCTGTCACTGTGAGCGTGTAGGTTTGTGTATTATTTAACGATACTGTAGGGTCAAAAACATTGGTAGCAGAAAGGCCTGTGGCCGGAGTCCATGAGTAAGTTAAACCACCAGAGGCATTTAAGGTAACCGTGGCTCCAGTGCAAATGTTTTCATCAGGTCCGGCTACTGCAGTGGGGAGCGGATTCACACTTACTATTGCTACTGCTGTTCCAACACATCCATTGGCTCCTGTAGCTGTTACGGTATAATTATCGGTTACCGATGGAGCTACCCAAATTGAGTCATTGGTGGCATTGGCATATAAATAGTTTCCTGTCCATGTGCAATTGCTGGCACCTGTTACTGTTACAACTGCAGTATCGCCAAGACAAATAGCTGCTGGTGTACTTACTGTTGTTAATGTTGGTGTTGGCAAAAAGTCAACTGATGCGGTTGTAGTACCGGTGCAACCGTTGGCATCTGTTCCAATGATGGTATAGGTAGTTGCAGCTGCAGGAGCAACAATTACAGTGTCGCCATTGGTATTTGATGAGGTAACAGCAGGAGACCAAGTATAAGTGAGTGCGCCTGATGCAGTAAGCTCTACCGATGCTCCTTGACAGATCAGCGCTGTTGTGGGATTAGCTGTTATTGTAATATTTCCATAGATGGGCGTAATAGTCACATATCCGCCAGTACCACTATTATTATTGCCTTGAAGACATGCACCTCCTGAGGGAATTAAACTTGACCCACCACCACCGGCTCCGCCTCCGTATGGGGCAGAAGCAAAGCAGTCGCTACCGCCACCGCCACCTCCATATCTGCCACCGCCACCACCACCACCGGGTGCTACGTTATAACATGGATCAGAACCACCGGCTCCTCCAACAGCTAAGGCCCCTGCTAATCCTGCACTTCCACTGGCAATCCAAGGAGGTCCTGCGATACCACCACTAAATTGGGTTCCGCCACCGCCACCTGCCCCAAAAGGACTTGTGCCGGCCACACCATTCAAACAACCACCTGCGCCACCAGCGGCATCACTTGTTCCACCACCCAT
>JALRAS010000194.1 GCA_023262495.1 Bacteroidia bacterium
TAAGCTATTGTAATCTTATAAAATCATGTTTTTTGCCTGTCATTTCATCAAAATGTGAAATTAATACTTAGCTGCTAATACCAATCAACAAGGACAAAAGCAAATTAAACTAATTGATTCAAATCATTATATATTGAGTATAAAACACATCAAAATACAAATGATTTTGTGCTGTCATTGGAAAGCCACCCGTATCTTACAGAAAAGGTTTGATTTAAAATTTGGGAGGGTGCCAAAACTCGCTGCTGAATTTTTGAAGAACAGGCAGCGGTGGTCCAACAGAAAAATTGGGATGATAAAGGTTGGCATTAAGGTTGAATGAAGTATTTGAAATGCTGAACATCCAAACACACGAACTACATGATTGAAATGGATTGCAGGTGTTATCGTTACAATTGTTATCCTGTTTTTCGCCTGCGTCATTGCCGCAAGCATCTGCACAACAACTTTGCTGTTCATGTAAATCGGTCGAATAAAAACTAAGTGCCGGTTTAGTAATCAGCGTGAGCACGACCAATAAAATTATCGCATTTATTTTACCTAACATCCTCCAAACATAGCAATTTTTAATGATAACATACCAATAAAGGTTGAAAAATCACTTTTCATATTAATGAAAATCGATGAGAAATAGGTTTGTGAACCAATGTAATTATTTGAGTTTTAATTGATGCCCCAATTTATCTTTTTTAGTTTTCAGATAGAACTTATTGTGTTTATTTGAAGCAATTTCAATCGGGACATTCTCAACAATTTCTAGCCCGTATCCAATGAGTCCAGCTCTTTTCTTGGGATTGTTACTCAGCAATCGCAATTTGCTAATACCAAGGTCTCTTAAAATTTGTGCGCCAACACCGTAATCTCTTTCATCCATTTGGAAGCCCAGTTGAATGTTGGCTTCGACAGTATCTAATCCTTCTTCTTGCAGTTTGTATGCTTTTAATTTATTGAGTAAACCAATCCCTCTGCCTTCTTGATTCATATACAACACAACGCCTTTGCCTTCTTTTTCAACCATTGACATTGCGGCATGAAGTTGTGGTCCACAATCGCAACGACAAGAGCCAAAAATGTCTCCGGTAAGACAGGATGAGTGCACGCGCACCAGCACAGGTTCATCAGCTTGCCAAGTTCCTTTAATTAGTGCCAAATGATCTTGCCCTGTTGTTTTTTGCTTGTATGCAACAAGTTTAAAATCTCCCCATTGTGTGGGCATATCAACCACTACCTCTTTTTGAATGAGACTTTCGTGTGCTAGTCTATACTTAATGAGGTCTTCGATGGAAACAATTTTAAGATTAAACTTTTCGGCAATTAAAAATAAATCTTTCAATCGGGCCATTGTGCCGTCTTCGTTCATGATTTCAACAATCACACCTGCGGGCTCAAATCCGGCAAGTCGTGCAAAATCGATAGCTGCTTCGGTATGCCCTGCCCTGCGCAACACACCGCCTCTTTTAGCCCTCAGGGGGAAAATATGACCTGGCTTTCCAAGCTCTTCGGGGCGAGTATCGGGGTTAATTAAGGCCAATATGGTTTTAGCACGATCTTGTGCAGATATCCCTGTTGTACAACCATGTCCTATCAAATCAACTGAAACCGTAAAGGGTGTTTCGTATGCTGCACTGTTGTTTGAAACCATTAACTCCAAATTCAACTGATCGCATCTGTCTTCAATCAGAGGTGCACATATCAACCCACGTCCATGCGTGGCCATGAAGTTGATGATTTCGGGGGTAATGCTTCTGGCAGCAGTTAGGAAATCGCCTTCGTTTTCTCTGTCTTCATCGTCAACAACAATAATTACCTTGCCTGCTTTAATGTCTTCGATTGCATCCTCAATGCTGTCGAGTTTATTTTTCAAATTTTTCATCGCTGCAAAAGTAATGATAATTTGTTGAGTAATTGGCCATTTTACTGCGCGATTAGATTTTGTAGGTGTGATGTAATAGAAAAAAAATAATCTAATAATTGATGATATTTATAATATTTTAGCTGTATAAATTCTGTATTTCAAAAATATGTGCTACTTTTGAGCCAAAATTCATAATACAATTAAAACAACAAAAACAAAACAAATGAAAAAACTAACCCAATCAGTTTTAGCAATTTTAGTAGTTGCTTCTTCTATTACAGCTTGTAAGAAAGGAGAAGATGATCCTTTTTTATCCTTAAGATCACGTGATGCCCGTTTAATAGGAGAGTGGAAATTAACTGCCGTGTCCGGAAAAACAACAGCAACAGGTTCCGAAACTGTTACTAATACCACTGGTACTTTAACAACAACTGAGAATCTTTCAGTTGATGAAAATTACAATGGAACTGTTTTAGAGACAAAAGTTACATACTCTATAGCTGAAAGTCCTGGTTCAACTGAATCAGAGAGTACATCAAGCAAAACGAATCTTACATTAGAACTTACAATTAACGATGACGGAACTGCTGTGGTTACTACAACTTCGACTCCTGTTTCGGTAACAACTGTTCGAGTTCCTGCCAACCCAAGACCTTCATTTATAACTAGCGGTTATGCAGGATTTAATTCAGCATTAGGTTATAGTTGGACAAATTCAACCTTTGATGAAACATATAACTACACCTCATCTACAAGTAAAGATAACTACACAGGTTACTGGAATTGGGAAAACACAAACAAAAATAAAACCCGTGTTGTAATCGATGGTTTGGGTACTTTCAATGTTAGGCAGCTTAAAAACAAAGAATTGATTTTAGAAGTTGTTGAAATGTCTTCAAGCAATTTCACCACAACAGGTGAATCAGAAAATTCAACTTCAGACGACAACACTACTTGGACTTTTGAAGCTAAGTAATAGCAATCTGATTAAATTCACACAAAAAAGCCCCTCAATTTGAGGGGCTTTTTTTTTGTAGTTATTTCTTACAGGTATAATAGCAAAAAATAGTTGGTAAAAAGTTCTACACCCCATGCCATTA
>JALRAS010000195.1 GCA_023262495.1 Bacteroidia bacterium
ATCCATTGCAGTATATATTGCTATGTTTTGCTTTTTATTAAGGCAACCTTTGATGAATATGGCCGGGCCAATGACTTCTGAGTTGGTAATGAATTATGTGGGAAAGAAAAATCAAGAAATGGTCAGTGCACTCACTGCTGCTATTTGGAGTGGAAGTTGGTTCATCAGCTCGGTCATTTTTAAAATCCTGCGACAATCCGGCATTGCTTACGTATATATATTTATGATCACAGCTGTGCTGTATGCTATGGGTGTGATTTGGTATTATGCCCTTATTTTAGATTATTCTCGCAGAGAAAAAGCAGGACTAATTTAAAATATATCAATTTTTATTTCGCGCTGTTACAGATATTGGTTTGCGCTAATTGCCCGCATGTTTACCTATCACTTAAAACTTAGGTCTGTTGCTAAAAAAAACTTTTCTAATAAGTTATTCAAATATTATTCGGTTGGGTATAAACAGTATATTTTTAGCTTTGCAGAGTAATTTATTGTTAAAGAAATGAATAAGATACTAATAGCCAACAGAGGCGAAATTGCCTTGAGAGTAATGAGAAGTTGTCGCGAGATGGGCATCAAAACCGTTGCTGTATATAGCGAAGCCGATCGTCATTCGCCTCATGTTAAATATGCCGATGAAGCCGTTTGCATTGGTCCGCCTCCATCCTCTCAAAGCTATCTGATTGGAGATAAAATTATTGAAGTATGTAAAATGCTAGGCGTTGATGGCATTCATCCGGGCTATGGATTTTTATCTGAGAATGCAAGTTTTGCTGCCAAGGTTAAAGAGGCCGGAATTGCGTTTATTGGCCCGTCTCCCGAATCAATGGACATCATGGGTGACAAGCTCAGCGCAAAAGCAGCAGCAAAAAAGTACAACATTCCAATGGTACCGGGAACTGAAGGTGCTATTGACGATATTGAAACTGCCAAGAATACAGCTATAGAGGTTGGTTTTCCTATTCTTGTAAAAGCTTCGGCAGGTGGTGGTGGCAAAGGTATGCGCATTGTTGAACGGGTAGAAGATTTTGAGGAACAAATGAAACTGGCAGTAAGTGAAGCCACCTCTGCTTTTGGCAACGGTGCTGTCTTTATCGAGAGATATGTAGCAGGTCCTCGGCATATTGAAATACAAGTGTTAGGAGATACACACGGAAATATTGTTTACCTTTTTGAAAGAGAATGCTCAGTGCAAAGAAGGCACCAAAAAGTAGTGGAAGAAGCCCCCTCCTGCGTGCTAACTCCCGAAATAAGAAAAGCGATGGGAGAATGTGCCGTTAATGTTGCAAGGGCTTGCGACTATGTAGGAGCGGGTACCGTAGAGTTTTTATTGGATGAAAATAAAAACTTTTATTTTTTAGAAATGAATACGCGCTTGCAAGTGGAGCATCCGGTTACTGAACAAATTACAGGTATTGATTTGGTAAAAGAACAAATTAAAGTCGCAAGAGGTGAAAAGTTGAGCTTCAAGCAGGAAGATTTACAAATTAAAGGTCATAGCATTGAAGTGCGCGTTTATGCAGAAGACCCTTTGAACAACTTTTTACCCGACATAGGCACCTTACATACCTACAAAACACCGCAAGGCCTCGGCATTAGAGTTGATGATGGATTTGAAGAAGGCATGCAAATTCCTATCTATTACGACCCCATGATTGCCAAACTGATTACTTTTGGGAAAGACCGTGAAGAAGCCAGATTGCGAATGATAAGAGCTATTAATGATTATCATATTTCGGGAGTGGAAACCACACTGCCTTTTTGTAACTTCGTAATGCAACATGAGGCATTTATATCAGGTAATTTCGACACACACTTTGTAAAGCACTACTTTAAACCCGACAGTCTTCAACCTGTGCTTAATGAAGAAGAATTAGAATTGGCTGCGCTTGCTGCAAGCATCGCTTTGGCAGAAACCAAAAAGGAAATCCCACTTACCGATGGGTTAAGCCAAAACACCGGCAACTGGAAAGCAAACCGAAAAATATTTTTGAAAGGATAATATTTATTGTTAGCCCTCATCAATAAAACTTGTTCCCCACAGTTATATACATCTTACCTATTACATCAAGCATTCAGCAGCAGTGGTAAAAATTTCTGTTATCATCGTCAACTATAATGTGGCCTACTTTCTTGAGCAGTGCCTACACTCCGTTAGAAAGGCGTTGATGCATGTTTCGGGCGAAATTATTGTGGTTGACAACAACTCTGTGGATGGATCTGTAGCAATGGTTATGCAAAAGTTCCCGGAGTGTAAGATAATTGCAAACAAGCAAAATACCGGATTTTCCTTTGCCAATAACCAAGCACTCAAAATTGCAAATGGTGAGTATTGCTTATTGCTTAACCCCGATACAGTTGTTGAGGAAGACACATTCAGCAAAGTCATTCAATTTATGGATACCCACCCCGATGCAGGCGGACTAGGTGTGAAGATGATTGACGGAAAAGGAAATTTTTTACCCGAATCAAAAAGAGGATTACCCACCCCAGCAGTAGCTTTTTACAAAATATTTGGGTTGGCTTGGCTGTTTCCCAAAAGCAAGTTATTTGGTCGCTACCATCTTGGATTTTTAGACAAGGAAAAAATACATGAAGTAGAAATTTTATCGGGTGCCTTTATGCTCATGAGAAAAAAAGCACTCGAGCAAGTTGGTCTTCTTGATGAAGCTTTCTTCATGTACGGAGAGGATATCGACCTGAGCTACCGAATCATCAAAGGCGGTTACAAAAACTATTACTTTCCTGAAACAAGCATTATTCACTACAAAGGAGAGAGCACAAAAAAGAGCAGTGTGAACTATGTTTTTGTGTTTTATAATGCCATGGTAATTTTCGCAAAAAAACATTTCAGCAATAAACATGCGCGACTCTTTTCATTACTCATCAATATTGCCATCTATTTGCGTGCGGGTGCTGCCATTGCTACAAGATTTATAAC
>JALRAS010000196.1 GCA_023262495.1 Bacteroidia bacterium
CGTGTATATTTATAACGATAAAGGGAAATTGCTTTATTCAAAAGTTGGGTCAATCGATTGGAATGACAGCGCATTTATTAGCACCTTGGCCAATAAATAAGCACCCTTTGATCTTAATTGCATTTGCAAATGCAATGTTCCTTACACGATTCATTACACCCAATCGAAACTTAGATTAAGATGTTTTTTCAAATATGCCAAGCACAGGCAAGTTGAAAAAAATTGAGCGATACTTACAATTCTTTTTTACTATTCAAATCTTAAATAATTATCGTAAAATTGCATTTCAAAAAAATCAAAATTCAACATGGCTGACGACAAAAAAGTAATATTTTCGATGGTAAAGGTGAGTAAAATCTTTCCTCCTCAAAAACAAGTACTCAAAGATATTTATCTATCATTTTTTTACGGGGCTAAAATTGGCATCATTGGTCTCAATGGATCAGGTAAATCTACCCTTCTAAAAATAATAGCGGGAGTAGAAAAATCCTTTCAAGGAGAGGTGGTATTTTCTCCAGGCTACTCAGTTGGATACCTTGAGCAAGAACCGCACTTAGATGAAACCAAAACAGTGAAAGAGATTGTGATGGAGGGTGTACAAGAAACCGTTGATTTATTGGCTGAGTTTGAAGACATCAACAATAAATTTGGAATGCCTGAGTATTATGAAGATGCCGATGCCATGGAAAAACTAATGAATCGTCAAGCGGTTATTCAAGATAAAATAGATTCCGCCAACGCTTGGGAATTAGACAATCAATTGGAACGCGCTATGGATGCGCTGCGTTGCCCCGAAGGCGATACACCCATTAAGGTGCTGAGTGGCGGTGAAAGAAGACGTGTAGCACTATGTAGATTATTGTTAAAGAAACCTGACATTCTTTTACTTGATGAGCCCACCAACCACTTAGATGCTGAATCAATTGATTGGTTAGAGCAGTTCTTACAAAACTACGCAGGAACGGTAATTGCCATTACCCATGATAGATATTTCCTTGACAATGTTGCAGGTTGGATTCTTGAATTAGACCGTGGTGAAGGCATTCCTTGGAAAGGGAACTATTCTTCATGGCTAGATCAAAAAGGTAAGCGCTTGGCTATGGAAGAAAAAACAGAAAGTAAGCGTCAGAAAACATTGGCAAGAGAGTTGGAATGGGTACGTCAGGGTGCTAAAGGCCGACAAGCAAAAAGCAAAGCACGTCTTCAAAACTATGATAAAATGCTGAATGAAGATGTAAAACAAAAGGAGGAAAAATTGGAGATTTTTATTCCTAACGGTCCGCGCCTTGGAAATGATGTGATTGAAGCAGTTGATGTATCAAAAGCTTATGGCGACCGTATCCTTTATGAGCACTTAAATTTTAAATTACCTCCTGCCGGTATCGTTGGTATCATTGGTCCTAACGGAGCCGGTAAAACCACCCTGTTCCGCATGATTATGCAAATAGAGAATCCCGATCATGGCGAATTTAAAATTGGTTCCACCGTAAAAATATCATATGTAGATCAATCGCATAAAGATATTGACCCCAACAAAACAGTTTGGGAAGTCATTAGTGGTGGCAACGAAAACATGGAAATGGGAGGCAAAATGATTAACTCTAGGGCTTATGTATCTCGTTTTAATTTCAATGGTGCCGATCAAGGAAAAAAATGCGGTATTCTCTCCGGTGGTGAACGCAATAGATTGCACTTGGCTATGGCCCTTAAAGCAGAAGGCAACGTACTGTTGCTCGATGAGCCCACCAACGATATTGATGTGAATACCTTGCGTGCCCTTGAAGAAGGTCTTGAAGACTTTGCAGGATGTGCAGTTATTATTAGTCACGACCGTTGGTTCCTTGACCGTGTTTGTACGCATATTCTTGCTTTTGAAGGCGACAGTACCGTATACTATTTTGAGGGCGGCTATTCTGACTATGAAGAAAACAGAAAAAAACGTTTAGGCAATGTTGAGCCCAAAAGGCCGAGATTTAAAAAACTTACCGTATAAGCAATTTATAGGCGGGTATGAACTTTACCATCAAGGGACCTACGGTTCATGTACCTAAAAAAATTTCAATCAGGAAACCGCTGCTGATTGTTGGCTCTTGCTTTGCAGAAAATATTGGCAATATCATGCAGCAACAATTGTTTGATGTGCAATTGAATCCTTTTGGGATTGTGTATAATCCATTAAGCATTGCCTCTCAACTGCAAATGATTGTAACACGAAAAGAGTTTGCCCAATCAGATTTATTTCAGCATAATGAATTATGGCACAGTTGGCATCATCACGGAAGTTATTCAAACGCCAATACTACATCTGTTTTAGCTGCTATCAACAAGGAAATACACGATGCACACAGGCAATTATTGAAGGCCGATTGGCTCGTGATCACATTGGGCACTGCAATTTATTATACCTTGCCCAACCAAATAATTGTAAGCAATTGCCATAAAGTACCTGCCTCTCAATTCAATAAAAAAATAGCCACACAAGCTCAAATTACCAATGCTTTACAAGAAGTATTTGAACACATTAAAATACTCAATCCTTCAATTAAAATATTGATGAATGTAAGTCCTGTACGATACGTTCGTGATGGATTGAGAGAAAACACCATCAGTAAAAGTTTACTTCACTTGTCGTGCGATGAGCTTGTGCAAAAGAACAACAACTGTTTTTACTTTCCCTCTTATGAAATAGTGATAGATGAATTGCGTGATTATCGTTTTTACGATACCGATATGTTACATCCTAATGAACAAGCGATACGCTATATTTACGAAAAATTTTCACACCTTTTGTTCGATGCTGAAACCATTTTGGCCATCAAATCAATTGATGAACTCAATGCTTTTATAGGTCACCGGCCGCTGCATCCTAACAGAGAACACAACATTAGTAGAGAGGCAAAAATCGATAGCATGAAACAAAGCATACAAC
>JALRAS010000197.1 GCA_023262495.1 Bacteroidia bacterium
GTAAAATTGCTCAAAACAATAACATCGCACTCTCTAAAGCAAGCATTGGTAAAAAGCTTATAATTTCGGGTGTTTTAGAGCACAGTGATCAGTTTTTATCACACTTACACCATATCAACTTGGTATTGGGTCAAAAAATTGTAATTAAAAGCATTAATGATTTTGATCGATCAATGCAGTTAAACATCAATAAAAAAGAACATTTATTTATTAGTCATCAGGTGGCAAAAAATATTCTTGTGATATGTCAGTAAATCGAAATAAGGGTAGTGAGTCTTTATCAGAAGTGCATGGCAGTGTTGATATTAATCAGCGCAAAGGATTATTTAAAAAGTTTTTAGCATTTCTTGGACCTGCCTACTTGATAAGCGTAGGTTACATGGATCCCGGCAACTGGGCAACCGATTTGGCAGGCGGCAGCAAATATGGCTATCAACTGATATGGGTGCTCTTAATGAGTAATATTATTGCACTATTGCTTCAGAGTTTAAGTGCTAGGTTGGGAATTGTAAGAGGCAGAGATTTAGCACAAGCATCGCGAGAAACATACCCTAAATATGTCAATTATTTTCTATACTCTTTAGCTGAAATTGCAATAGCTGCATGCGATTTGGCAGAGGTATTGGGTATGGCAATAGGATTACAATTGTTGTTTGACTTGCCCTTGATGATTGGTGTCATCATCAGTGTGCTCGACACTTTTATTTTATTATTTCTGATCAATTTCGGGATAAGGAAAATGGAAGCTTTCATCATCACGCTTGTGGCTATGGTTGGCTTTTCCTTTATTGCTGAAATGATTTTTGCTAAACCTCAAATTGGAGAGGTGGTTAAAGGATTTGTTCCCTCACTGCCCGATAGCGATGCGCTTTATATTGCTATTGGAATAATTGGTGCCACTGTGATGCCACACAATTTATACCTACACTCGGCTCTTGTTCAAACACGAAAAATTGGCAACATCAAGTCAGACATCAAGCGTGCTATCAAATTTAATTTCATTGATTCGGCCATAGCACTCAACCTCGCATTTTTTGTGAATGCTGCCATCTTGATATTAGCCGCTACCGCCTTCTACAAAAATGGCTTGTACGAGGTGGCAGAAATTCAGGATGCACATCGTTTGCTTGAACCTATGTTGGGCACCCGTTGGGCACCCATTTTATTTGCTGTAGCATTAATTGCAGCAGGTCAAAGTTCTACCATTACCGGTACTTTAGCCGGACAAATTATTATGGAAGGTTACTTAAACCTTAGAATTCAACCTTGGGTGAGGCGCATCATTACCCGATTGATTGCCGTAGTGCCAAGTTTACTTGCTATCTACTATATTGGTGAAGAGGCCACCGGAAAGTTACTAATTTTGAGTCAGGTAATATTGAGTATGCAACTTGGTTTTGCCATTATTCCGCTCATACATTTTGTTAGCGACCAACAAAAGATGGGTACCTTTGTAATTGGCCTTAAAACCAAGATATTTGCTTGGATCAGCGCAGCAATTATTGTTTCGCTCAATATCAAATTGGTAATTGCAGAGATCATCGATTTGCAAGATAAATTTCCTGATCAGCAGATACTTATTATGGGGGTGGTAATCCCTTTTGTGATTTTGTCTTTCGGGATTTTGCTTTACATCACATTTTCTCCATTTATATCAAGCGTGAAGCATCATCATGCGGTTACCCCACACGGGCATCAAAATTTAGATGTTGTAATCAGTAAAAAACAATATCAAAGAATTGCAATAGCTGTTGATTTTTCAGAGTCAGATAACGCGGCCTTGTCTCAGGTGATTTTACAAGCACAAAAAAGTACCACACTCATTTTGATTCATGTGTTAGAAACAGCAGGTGCAATTGTGTTAGGCGAAGAAATAAAAGATCATGAAAGCACAAGTGATATCAAGCAGCTCGAAAAATATAAGCAACGACTATCCGAATTGGGCTACGTGGTTGAAACTGCACTTGGTTATGGAAATCCTAAAAAAGAAATTCCTCAGCTTGTTACACAAAAGAAAGCCGAACTGCTGATCATGGCTACGCACGGACATAAAGGATTTAAAGACTTTTTATTTGGGACCACACTAGATAAAGTTAGACACAGTGTGAAGATTCCTGTACTGATTGTTGGGGTTTAAATGCGCTTAATTTTTGTTTTTACCCATCTCGTTTAACATCTTAGAGGAAACAAGCAATAAAAGTAATGCAACCACCACAATGACTGTCCATAAAAAGAATTTCTTATTGTAGAAAAATGGTTGAACTGTTCTATTAACGGGCTGGGTAGGGTGATAAATCATCTTCAACTTTTCTGTTTCAATCACTGGCATATCAGCCGGAATCAGCTGATTAAAATAACTTAAGTCGTACACGGGTAATGACAATGCCTTATTTGCAAACTTTAAACCGTATATGCCGGGCTTTTCAATAAATGCAATGATGTATTGTGAGCGCTGAGAACAAATGATTGAATCAATCACCAAAAGCGGATTATTGTCATTATCAATCTCGAGGCATAACTGCTTTTCAAAGACATTTTCGAGTATAATTTGGTTTGATGAAGCAGGTGTGAGAGTAGTTTGTTGCAGTAATATTTTTTCATTCTTTTGTCCACTGTTTCGTAAGGCAAATACACGCACATTTCTGCGGTATAACGTTGGCGAACTAATTTTTAAATTTAGTTTATCGATGTGATAAGCAGCGTCAAAATTTAAGTGCAAGCGGGTGATATGCTCAAGGGTTTGCTCCGTGCGATTAATTTGAGGATTGGGTAGTATTAATTCGTCACCATAGCTTAGAGAGTCGCTGTAATAACCTACTTTAATTACTTTTACAGGCAGCGAATATTTATCGTTGATACGTATTTTAAAATAGGTATAATCCGATAAAGGAAAGTAAATTG
>JALRAS010000198.1 GCA_023262495.1 Bacteroidia bacterium
GTCATCTAAATTAAGCACAGGTCTTGGGCCTCCGGCATTTTGAGCTGTTTGATGGTAAACCCATCTGAGCTCAATCACAGGTTGATTGTTGCAAGTGTCAGGAAGTGTAGAAGTTAGGGTATCGCTTGTACCGAGGGGTTTATAGGTAACCGAATCGCTATTGCAAGCATACAAATAATTGCCAGGCACATTGATGAATGGTCCGGTATTGCCAATTCTATATTGGCATGCAATACCATAAAATCGTGAAACCGGTGTTGAGTCTGAATAGGTAAAACTAGAATTCATTCTGGCAATCCAAGAAATACCGATGTTTTCACAACCGTACCTGTTCCGTTTGCCATGCATGCAGGGGCCTGACTTTGACCGATGTTCCTGAATGCAACACCATTGAGTGCTAAACCTCTAATGGAGCAGCCGTTTATTTGACCGTAACTACAAGCCCAATCGCCATTGGCAGGGGTGTTTTCATCAGGATTTTGCGTACCCAAGGTATGAAAAATCATATTTTGAGGATAGGTTGCTGCCGGGGCTGCGCTATCCCACTGTGTAAAGGTGTATGAGCCACTACTTAAATCATAAGGTGCAGGGCTGGTTTGAGCAAATACTTGTGAAAACAAGAAACAAAAAATGGATAGTGTGTATAAATATTTTTTCATAAGTTTTTTAATATTGCTCACAAATATAAACTAAATAATTTCAAATTAAACCAATTGTTTGAGTTGTGCAGCCAATATTTCGGTTTGTTTTTTTCGGGTGTAGAAACTAACCGCCTCATCATTGAGATTGAGATTAATCATCTCGCCTCTCAGCCAAGATTCAACCAATCCTTTGAGTGATGTATATGATTCATCTTCGTTGTTGCAAATAATTCCTTGTCCTGTTTCGGTTATGATGCGGGCAAGCAAATCGTTATCCGAAGGACATAAAATAATGGGCTTTCCCGTAGCCAAATAATCAAATGTTTTGGTGCCGGCTACACCCTTTACATGCCCATAAGCAACCAACAACAATACATGCGAACGCATTTGTATCTCAATTACCTTCTTTCTTGGTACACGATGTGTGATGTTTAAATTCTTTTCAAAACCCTCCATCAACGTTTTGATTTTCATCTCTTGGTACACATCGTAACCGGTACCAATAAAATTGATTTTTATGTTTGCCCTGCCCTGATATTCTGTAATCACACGCTTCAAGGCAGCTATAAAGATACCTACCTCTTGCATCTCAATCATGGTGCCGTTAAACGTAATGGTAAACTCATCAAAGGGTTTTACCTTGGCAAACTGTTCAAAGTCTTCGGGAATAAATCCATTGTAAATAGTGATTCCTTTTTTATTTAAAAACTGACTTATTTTATTGGTGTTTAATTCTGATACCGATGAAATAAGTGCAGCATTGGCAGTCCATTTCAACTCTGAGTTGCGCTCGATGCGAGCCATATACTTGCTCATAAAAGGATAGTTGTTATACCAATGAGACTCTAGTCGGGTATTCCAGTCGTCACGGTAATCGGCAATCCACTGTATTCGGTCAAAATCTTTTTTCAATCGCGAAGCAAACTTGAACAATACATAAGGATTGGCAGTTACCACCATCAAATTGATGTCTTTATTTTTTTCGAGGAACTTTTTGGTAAAACTGTAAAAATTTCTGAAAGGAATTACAAAGTCAACAAAGTTCTGCATCATGAGCTCCCAAAAGGTGAGCAGCTGCCTTATCAGTGGAAATTTTACCTTGTTGCTGCGCGTAAATAGCTTATCGCGAAGCGATTGTTTATAGGGCAAATAATATACTTCATAGGTGCCAAACTTTTGATGAATAACAGTTTGATGTGTGTCGTGATGCAAGTCGGATGGGTAGTGCACAGGTCGCTCCCAGTTACGTGTAATCACAATGGGATAAAATCCAAATTCGCCTAAATATTTTGCCCAACTTAAAGCCCGCTGAGAGGCAGTAATATTGCACGGTGGAAAAAAATAACTCATAATCAGTATTTTTATTTTTTTCTCGCCCGACATGTTGATTTGCTTCAGATTAATTTTAGTTCAAATGTAGTAAACTGTTTGAATTATTGATGAAGCCGCTACGATTGATTAAGTAAATCATTAAGGATTTGCGCAATTTGCCTTGAGGCATTGGCATTGCCCAATACACTTCCTCTTTGTGTAGGCCTTTTCAAATGGGTATAAGCATGCAATATTTTTTGTGCATCGGGTCCGGCTTGAATATTCCATCCTTCCTGCACCGTTTCTATCCACTCGGTTTGCTTATCGGTTAAAATGCCGGGAACTCCGTGGTAATAGCACTCTTTTGTTACCCCCCCCGAATCGGTAATTACGGCATAGGCATGCATCATCAATGCTTGTGTATCTGTATAACCAAGTGGTTCGCAAGTGATGAGATTCCCCTTGTTTACATAGTGTGCCAATCCAAATTGTTTGATAGCTTTTAGCGTGCGAGGATGCAAGGGAAGCAACACCGGCAACTCAATTTGAGTTAGTGCCTTTAGTATTTCTTCCAGGTTGTGTGCATGAGCGGTATTGGCATCGCGGTGACAGGTAGCGAGCACATAGCTGTTTTTTTGAAGGTGAAAGCGTTCAAATATGGCAGTGTTGCCGGTAATTTTACTCCTAAGGGTTTCAATTAAATCAATCATGATATCACCGCTGTGATACACGTGTTGAGTAATGCCCATGTCGCGCAGCCATTGCACTGCCGTGGGTGTTGGACAAAAATAAAAGTCTGATAGCACATCGGTAATCAGCTTGTTTGTTTCTTCAGGAATACTCTTATCAAACTCGCGCATGCCGGCCTCAATATGTGCAAGCTTGACATTGTTTTTAGCAGCAACGATAGCCGCAGCAGCGGTACTGTTGGTATCTC
>JALRAS010000199.1 GCA_023262495.1 Bacteroidia bacterium
GACAATTCACAATCGCCACCGGTGGTTTACAATCCTACTCATAGTTTTGGCAATCTTAACAATGGTGCGGGTTGCAGAAATCAATTAGAAAAGTATTTTATATTTCAAACCGCAAGTGCAGGTCAAATGGCCGGATTAAAGAATATGCTTACCAACGGTATTCCCAATGGCAACTATGTGCTTATTTACACCTGGATCAGGGGTAATTCGCAAGGCATTGCCGACACAGGTGTATTCTCTGCAATGGAAGCAATGGGGGCCGATAGTATGCGCTATTTGAGCAACGACCGCGCCTATATTTTCTTTGCTAAAAAAGGCTACCCCAACACCGCACAAGAAGTCATCAGCCCGCCCAACAGCTACAGTCAAATTAACTTTAGTACCGTACTCAATAGCAATTGGAACACTGGAACCATCAGCAGCGATTATATAGGGCCCGCATCAAGGTGGGACTCTCTGCACTGGCGACAGCTGCCAATGGAAATACCCACCCAAGATAGCATCCGCCTTAACCTAATAGGTATCAAAAACAATGGTGTAAAGGATACGTTAATCAGTGGATTAAATTATATCAATAAAGACATTGCCCTATCGGGTATTGCCGATGCCAATATTTATCCGTATTTGCAACTCACAACAGATAAGCGCGATGACAGCTTACAAACACCTCCACAGCTAAGAAGGTGGCACATCTTGTACAAAGAAATACCTGAAGCGGCAGTAAACCCTTATCGTTTTTATAGTTTTTACAATCCTACAGTAAACGAAGGAGAAAAAATCAATTTTAAAATTGCCGTTGAGAATGTGAGCAATGTAGCAATGGACAGCTTGCTCATTAAGTATTGGTTTGAAGATAGAAACAGACTGATACACCCGCTAACTTACGCACGACAAGACTCACTGCGCGCCAACGATACTTTGCTCAGCGCAGTTAGCTTTCCTACATTGGGCTTCTACGGGAATAATACTTTATGGATGGAGGTAAACCCAAAGACACCTGCAGGCAATGCCTATGATCAATTGGAACAATACCACTTCAATAATTTTGCGCAAGTAAAATATATGGTTAATGATGATCGTACCAATCCTTTGCTAGATGTAACATTTGACGGAGTGCATATCATTGATGGCGATTTGGTTTCGGCAAAGCCGCAAATTGAAATTCGGCTGAATGATGAAAATAAATATATGGCACTAAAAGACACAAGTGTGTTTGCGCTTTACCTGATAACCCCCGGGAACAGTGAACCTCAGCGCATTTGGTTTGGAGGCAGCAATCCGTATCAAGTAAAATTTACACCTGCAGTATTGCCTGATAATACCGCAAGCATAAGCATGCATCCTCATTTGCGCATTGACGGAAAGTATGAATTGATTGTAGAGTCAAAAGATGCCAGCAACAATAAATCGGGCGATTTTGCTTACCGTATTTCCTTTGAAGTTATCAATCAATCGAGCATTACCGAGGTAATGAACTATCCCAACCCGTTTAGTAATTCCACGCGTTTTGTATTTACACTTACCGGAAGCGTGGTCCCCGACTATTTTAAAATACGCATCATGACAGTAAGCGGCAAAGTGGTAAGAGAAATTACTCAAGACCAATTAGGGGCTATTAGAATTGGCCGCAACATTACCGAATATGCTTGGGATGGGCGCGATGAATTTGGAGATCGATTGGCAAACGGCATTTATTTTTACAAAGTGTTTACCGGCATAGCAGGTGAAACAATTGAAAAGAAGGAAACACAGGCCGATCAGTATTTCAAGAAAGGATTTGGCAAGATGGTATTGATAGGCAACTAGCGTTTTGCTGCCATCAATCGTAATTGCTAATGTTTAATCTGCAATCAAGCGCAGCAAGTCTTCTTTCAATGATTCATCAGAAGGCCTTTTGGCATTTTCTTCAATTACCTTTCCACTTTTATCAATGATCATGTATCGGGGAATTCCGGTAATATTAAACACTTTACAAACCTCACTCGACCATCCTCCTCTACTAATGGTATTAATGCCTTTCAATTGATTTTGTTCCACTGCCTTCTTCCAATTGGCCTCACTGTCATCAATAGAAATATACAAAAACACAATTTTTTCGAGCTCTTTGGGTGTTAATGACTCGTGCAATTTTTTTGAGAATGGAAATTGTTGTCGGCAAGGACCACACCAACTTGCCCAAAAATCAATATACACCACCTTTCCTTTAAACTGATCCATATAAACCTCCTTACCCAACATATCATACAATACAGGATACTTGGTACTGCTTGCGCTTACGGCTTTATCCTTTTGCTTCAATTCTAATTTCTTTTCTTCGGCTTTGGCACTGATCATTGGCGCACATTTTTGCTGAGCATATTTATGCACTTTACCCCCCTTATCGTACTCCTTAATTCTATTCAGTATTTGCTTTGAAAGGTCTACACTTATTTTGTCGCAACTTCTTACCAATAACTCGGTTAAGGCATACTGCCTGCACGTGCCTTTCAATTGGGTTTCGGCTATCCTGAATTCTTCTCTCACCTGCATGCTGAAGTCTGCAGAGGCCTTAAAATTTTGGACCTCTGAACCCAAGTAAGCAACGTAGTTATTTAAAAACTTCCTGTACCAATTACTGTAAAGCATTTCCTCTGTGTTCATATCGAGTTGCTTCATTTCATCAATGAAGGCAACAGGTAAATTTTTGGATATAGCCACTTTTTTTAGGGCGCAGTCATTGGCTA
>JALRAS010000019.1 GCA_023262495.1 Bacteroidia bacterium
GGGGGTATATCCTCTCAGAACCCCTATGCATCGTAGCCTTGGTGAGCCATTACCTCACCAACTAGCTAATGCACCGCATGCCCATCTTTAACCCCCGGAGGTTTAATAATAAAGAGATGCCTCTTCACTATGTTATGGAGTATTAATCCCTCTTTCGAGGGGCTATGCTCCAGTTAAAGGTAGGTTGCATACGTGTTACGCACCCGTGCGCCAGTCGTCATCAGTATTGCTACCATGTTACCCTTCGACTTGCATGTATTAAGCCTGCCGCTAGCGTTCATCCTGAGCCAGGATCAAACTCTTCATTGTAAGTTTGATTGTATTCCTAGTTTTATCTAAGGAAGAATTAATTTAGGATTTGTTGTTTAAAGAAACTTACGTTTCTAATTTTCCTTCTACACTTTGCTTGCTTCAATATTTTCAAAGAACTTAAGTACTCTTTTAATCTACTTAAACATGTTTGTTGTTTAAGGGGGTGCAAAAGTACACTTGTTTTTTTAATCTGCAAATTTTATTTTATTTTTTTTTTGATTTTTTTCAAACCAAAATAAATCAGTTGCAAATTAGGGAGTTTATTAAATTTTCATCTTTTAACTCCCTTCCCATTCAAAGAACGTTTCCGAATTGGGAGTGCAAATGTACGATGAATTTCTTAATTGCCAACAACCTTGTGTTTATTTTTTCAAATAATTTATTAATGTGCTTATAATCAAGGAAATAATTTTATTATGGGGTACTCAGCGCCACAGGAATAATCTTACCATTCATCATTTTATGACTTTTGAAAGCAAAATTGCAAATGAAGTCTGCCATTTGGACTGCCGTTACAGGCGCTACATATCCCGGAAATGCCTCTGATAACATTTCTGTTTGAACAGCACCGATGCAAAGGGCATTGATACTTATTCCCGAATGTTTTAGCTCTTCAGCAAGACATTCAGTAAGGCATGACAACGCAGCCTTTGATGAGCTGTAAACAGAAAGCCCTGGGAATTTTTGAGCCCCCTGGAAACCTCCCATTGAACTAATGTTAATGACATGAGCAGTGGATTTGGCTTTCAGCATTGGCAGAAATTGCTTAATCATCATGAAGGGAGCTTTATAATTAGCGCTAAACACGTAATCTATTTCATCACCTGTTACTTGTGTAAATTCTTTATTCACTATTGCTGCCGCGTTGTTGATTAGAATATCAATATGATCAACATGGCTTCTCACAATACTGTTTAGCCTTTCAATTTCAGTTTCACTATTAATATTACATTTTACGGGAATTAAATTATTATGCTTGGTCGCCAAGCTTTTCAATTCATCGATATTCCGTGATATTGCAAAAACTTTATTTGACGTGGTATTATCTGCGATAAGATTTTTGACAATGTGGTACCCAATTCCTCTTGATGCACCGGTGATAATTATATTCATTTAGAAAATATATTTTAATTATTGTTAGGGTAAAAAAATCTGCGCAAAAATTACAATTTGTTTATTTTAAACCATAAACAAAAAAGCCTCTTTGCAGAGGCCTTTCTATTAAGCTATTTCATCATTTTAAAGAAACCATGGGTTTCCTTGAATGGTTGATCATTGATATCCGTTGCTTCTATAGTATAGTAATATGTACCGGCAGGATAATTACCACCATCCCACCTATCCTTTACACTACCAAAGTCTACTACCTTTTTTCCCCAACGGTCAAAAATGGTTGCTTTAAAAGATTTTAAACTATTCGCATCAATTTTAAAATAGAACTCATCGTTAGAGCCATCTCCGTTAGGTGAGAAAATATTTGGGATAATTGTTTCTTCGAGCGCAATAATTGTGAACCCAGTGGTATCTGTACATCCGAAGTTATTGGTTACAGTAAGAATTATACGGAAAATGCCTCCTGCAGTATAAATGTGGGTTGGGCTAAATTGTAATGAGTCGATTGCAGAGCCATCGCCAAAGTTCCAATTCCACTCATCTTGACCTGTTGAACCATTGTTGAGGACAACTTGAAGAGGAATTGTTCCAGAACCAACAGCCGGGTCAACTGTAAATTGAGCTGTTGGAGTAGGATTAAAATTGATCAACAAAAAGGCAGTGTCACTTACACAACCATTAATTGAATCGTATGCATAGATTGTTCCTTCGGTGAAGAAATCGCCTTGATAGGTATTGCCTGTGCTTATAAGTCCAGAGAGCGAGCTACTTAAATACCAACTAACTGTTCCACCTGCTATTCCATTTGCTGTTATTGCACCAAGAGGTAAATTAACACCATTACAATTAATTTGATTTTGTGAAATAACAGGCGTTGGAGGAGTTTGATTAACAGTTGCAGAAACTGTGTCAGAATTGGGACAAGCACCTGCGAACGAATAAATCAACAAGGTTTCTCCAGTTGGAGCAGAGGCAGGATTAAACAATCCTGATGTAATAAATCCACCTGGAATCGAACTCCAAGTTCCACCTGTTGTTGCACCCGTGAGTTGCACGGGACTATCGACACTACAAAACAATGTATCAGGTGCGGTAATTGTTGCATCCGGAGTATTGATTACATTAATTGTAGTTGACTGCGTTGCAGTGCATGCAGCATTTGGAACAGATACCGTAAGGGTAATATTATGCGCACCCACACCAGCAATTGTGGGGTTAAAAAGTCCTGTTTGGGAATCGGTTATTCCTGGGCCTACCCAATTTTCAACGTAATTGGGATTAGAAACAGAATAGTCTAAATCGACCGGAGCGGCATTTGCGCAGTATGGACCATATGGCTGAATAGTTATAACGGGCGATGGAACAACATTAATGGTAATTGTATCCGAACGTAAGCATCCTTGAGCGCTTGTTACATTGACAATTGCATTATAAGTTCCAGGAGTTGAAAAGTTAGAGAGTGGATTAGATATTGTATTGTTATTATAAATAGCAGCGGGGAGCCAATTGAATGTATAAGGCGCGCCTCCATTGGTTGTCTGCAAATTGAATTGTATAGTGTCTCCTAAACATAAAATCGTATCACTAGCGAGTGCTATTGCAGAGAAATCGGGAGCAATTGAAACAACAATTGTATCTCTATTCACACAGGTACTGCTTAAGTTACTCTCTACGACATATGAAGTTGTTACTGGGGGTTTCACAACCGGATTGGGACAGTTATTGCATGAAAATGTGGGTCCCGGTGTAATCTGATTACCACTTAAATCATACCAAATAAAGTCTGTTCCGCCAATGGCCTCTAATTGTAAACTATCTGCACCGCAAATTACAGCAGTAGAGGGGATAATAAAGGTTGAAGGCACCACTTCAATGTTATAAATAAAATTTTGAATTCCCGGAATTGGGCATGCTCCATCATTAACTGTTATTGAAAATGCATTATTTTGTCCTGATGATCCCGCAGGGGCAGTCCATGAAATATTTACCACGAGCGGATTTGTCCCGCTTGTACTTATTGTTGAGCCTGGTAAAACTGTATTAATATTTGAAATAATGTTTAAAGTATCAGCAGGATCAGAATCTGTAAAAGTTGAGGTAAATGAAAAAGTATTACCTTCACACATCTCAATGGCAAAGGGACTTGTTTGAACAGCATCACCATTAACATTTGTAATTTGACCTGCATTAATATCAGGAGCAGTATTGATACATGAACGTACAATGAACTGTATGTCTCTTTTAACGTGACCAATTAATATACCATCCCTATATTCATCAACCTGCACAACCACTACAAATGCGCCTAAAACAGTTGGAGTAAAAACTAACAAGCCTGTAACAGGATCGAGTGTAATTCCGGGAAGCGGTTGCTGCACAGTATAGCCAGGTTGATAGGTTAGCGGTGTAACTGCGCCAGCAGCACCTCCTAGAGGAGCAGCAAAACTATATACCAATGAATCGCCATCTGTTTCACTAACACCGAAACTATAATTTACCAGCTGGTTGACACAGACATAGGGAATTGGTTGTGCATTAAAAACGGGTGAATTGTTGTCGGGAGCGACTGCGCTGTTCAATTGCGCGGTAACAGCAAAATAGTAGGTATTACCAGCAGGATCTAGATTGATAGACGCATTTCTATTTGCAATACCCCAAGTTATTGTCCAAGTATCACAAGAATCTAAAACAACAATTTTTTGATAAACTCTTTGCAACATACCAGGCAGTGTTCCACCATTACACGTGCTATTTGGCTGTTCACTTGGACATAATTGTGAAACTTCAGAAAATGAAATTTGGGTAAAGGTTTCACTGAACGAGAATTGTCCGCAAGTATTAGTAAAATCAACTGTAATTGAGGCAGGTACGTTTACTACCCCACCACAATCGTCAAAAATATTAATCGTTACAAGAAAAGAATCAGCACCTACATTTTGATAAGTGATATCTGCACCAGCTACGTGGGTCGCTTTTGTTTGTGATACAAAACCAACAGTGAAAAGTGCAAGACCGATAATATTTTTTAATATTTTTCTCATAGTAATTTTATGGTTGTATTTAATTCTGTTTCAAATCAATTAGGTTCTTTGGGTTTAAAACCAACCGCAATAATAACTAATAATTGACAATTTATTATATAATCGAATTAAATTTTTGAATGATGGTCAATCAATGTTTACAGTTATTGGATTTGATTGCGGTGTTTGTGAAGATGGGTACACAGAAAAAACAAAAAACCGCAATGCTTTCTGACACTACGGTTTTCTTTTGTGGAGCCGAGGGGATTCGAACCCCTGTCCAAACAAGGAATCAAAAAGCCTTCTACATGTTTAGCTTTTAATTGAGCAGGCTACCCTGCAATTCAACAAACTTAGGTTTAAAAGCCAACCAACAGTTTGCCAAAGCTTCTATTTCTTAATAAACATCGAAGCAATGTTTATGCAGCTCATTATTTGTGATGCCGAGACAAGACGCTAATGAGCAAAGCTTCTTGTTCGACACTGCATTTTAATACCTAGTATTAAGCTGCAAGGGCGTAGTTATACTCGCCAGATAAAAGTTTTGAGAGTTAGATTTTACGTGCTCCATTCACAATACACGACATGCTTACAATTCAATTTCAATTGCTGTCAAAACCGGTCGGCCCCGTTTAGCTTACAAAAATAGGCAATTTATTCTAGAAATAACTAATAAAAAAGCCCTTATTTTGGTAAGGGCTTTGTGCTTTGTTTTTCAATTACTAATGACCATCCTCCCCGTGAGAGAGCGGAACATCTTGTGGAACAAAATCAACATCTTTGCCAGGCTTACTGTAATCATAAGGCCAACGATGCACTGTAGGTAATTCACCAGGCCAGTTACCGTGTAAGTGTTCAACAGGTGCAGTCCATTCTAAAGTTGTAGAATTCCAAGGGTTTTGGGAGGCCTTTTTTCCTCTGTACATACTGTAAAAGAAATTGAAAAGGAATAATCCTTGGGCAAGGGCACCAATGATAGCAAAAACAGTAATCAAAATATTAATACTTTGCAAGTTTTCGAAAAGAGCAAAAGCTTCATTACTGTAGTACCTACGCGGAACACCGGTTAAACCGATAAAGTGCATTGGAAAGAATACACCATATACAGCGGTAAACGTTAACCAGAAATGTGCGTATCCTAATTTATTGTTCATCATTCTTCCAAACATACGTGGGAACCAATGATAAACTCCACAAAACATTCCAAATATTGCGGAAGCACCCATCACTATATGGAAGTGAGCTACCACAAAATAAGTGTCGTGAACATTGATATCAAGAGCAGAGTCGGCAAGAATTATACCTGTAACCCCACCCGTTACGAAGGTTGAAACCAAACCAACTGCAAAAAGCATGGCTGGTGAAAATTTCAAGTTACCTTTCCAGAGCGTAGTTACATAATTGAATGCTTTTACGGCCGATGGAATTGCAATGAGTAGTGTTGTGAATACGAATACAGATCCTAGGAAAGGATTCATACCTGTGATGAACATATGATGCCCCCAAACAATGAACGACAAAAATCCGATTGCAAGAATGGATCCAATCATAGCCCTGTAACCAAAGATTGGTTTTCTACTCATGGTAGCTATTACTTCAGAAGTAATACCAAGGGCAGGAAGCAATACGATATATACCTCAGGGTGTCCTAGGAACCAGAATAAATGTTGGAAGAGCACCGGAGATCCGCCTGTTTGCTCCAAAGCTTGACCGCTGACAAAAATGTCTGACAAATAGAAACTCGTACCAAATGACCTATCGAAAATCAACAGCAAAACAGCAGCAAAAAGAACAGGGAAAGACAGAACCCCTAGGATTGCTGTGACAAAAAACGCCCAAATAGTTAGAGGCAGCCTTGTCATAGTCATCCCTTTTGTTCGAAGGTTTAGGACAGTAACAATGTAGTTGATGGACCCCAATAATGAACCAGCTACGAACAAAGTCATACTTACCAACCAAAGTGTCATTCCTAATCCTGAACCTGGTATTGCTTCTTCCAATGCACTTAGTGGAGGATAAATTGTCCACCCTGCGGAAGCAGGTCCTGTTTCAACAAACATTGAGTAGAACATGATAAGACTTGATGCGGCAAAAAACCAAAAAGACAACATATTGAGGAACCCTGAAGCCATGTCGCGCGCACCAATTTGAAGTGGAATAAGTAAATTACTAAAAGTTCCACTCAAGCCACCGGTGAGTACGAAAAATACCATTATAGTGCCATGTATGGTTACAAGTGCCAAATACATATTTGGGTCAAGCACTCCATTTGGGGCCCATTTTTTACCTAAAAAGTATTCTAGAATACTAAAACTTTGACCTGGCCAGGCTAATTGCAACCTAAAAAAGATCGATAGCATCATTGCCACAACCCCCATGAAAACAGCCGTAATTAGGAACTGTTTTGAAATCATTTTGTGGTCAGTGCTGAAAATGTATTTCGACCAAAAACCTTGCTCATGATGATCATGCGCGTGATCGTGACTGTGGTCATGATGACCGTGTTCTTCTGAATGATCTAAAGTATGTGCGTGAGACCCCATAGATTTATATTTTAAGTATTATTCTTTTTTATTTATAACAATTGAGAAATTAAAAAGTTGTTTATTTGATGGCAATGTTTTCAACAAGATTTACCTGAGCCATATTCTTTTCTTTGAAAGTTTTTTGTTCGGCTAACCATTTTGCGTAATCTTCTGGCGAATCAACGATTATTTTCATTTGCATGTTCCAATGTGTTGAGCCACAAATCTTATTACATAACAATACATAATCGAAATCAGGATTTTTGGTTTTTTCTTTCATTTGGGCTGTTGTTATGGTTGGAGTAAAATGAAATTCGGTTCTCATACCCGGCACGCAGTTCATTTGTGCTCTGAAATGCGGCATGTATGCGCTATGAATAACATCTTTAGCTCTGAAATACATTAGAACAGTTTTGTTTACAGGAATATGAAATTCTCCACTTACAATTTTATCATCCCAAGCGTGTTTATCGGTAGAATCAATAGCAAGAGGATTCATGTCTGCGGTTAGTTTATAATTGGTCTCACCGAGTGTGTTATCGCTTCCACCATATCTTGCTGTCCATTTGAACTGTTCCGCGAATAGCTCCATCACCACAGCTTTATTCGGATCAGCAGGTGAGGTAATTTTATTCCAAACTGCAAGACCATAAATAATAATTACAGCTAGGAAAATTGCAGGTACGATTGTCCAAATCAATTCTAATTTGGTGCTGTGCGCAAAATATGTTGCCTTTAATCCTTTCTTAGAATAGTATTTATAGCCAAAATAAAAAAGAAGCACATTAACTGCTACGAATACAATTGTGATGATTATGAGATTAAAATTAAACAAGGTATCGATCTCTACACCATGTTCAGAAGCAGACTCCGGTAATAAGTTATCTTTGTAAGAGTATGTAAGATAAATACAAAAAGCAAAGAAAGCCAATAGAAAAGGCATCATCATTCTTCCATTGAATCTTGAATCAGATTCAGACACTGATTCTTCGTTGTCGTTACCTTTAAGACTGGTAGACAACTCATAAACTTTTACCAATCGAGCAATAGCTATAACACCTAAAATTATTGCTATGTATGTTAATAATGATATCATATTATTTATAATAGTTTTATGATTAATTACACTTGAAAATGATAACTTTCTTCGATCATAGGATGCTTTTCAGCAACAACTGGCGCTTTAGAAAACGCATTGAAGAATACCCACAAAAACAATCCTCCAAAGAACAAGGTTGAGCAAATTTCTACAATACCTATGTGTGCATGCGTTCCCATGATTCCTGGCATAATGATTAACCAAACATCAAGCCAATGACCTATAATCATCAGTATACCCGCAACAATCAGAGCATTCTCTTTTCTTTTTGCATCTCTTGTCATAAGCGTTAAGAAAGGAACAAAGAAATTGATTAAAAAGTTCATGATGAATATTGGTTTAAAATGCGGTGTTTGTCTAAGTGCATAATAAGCAACCTCTTCGGGTAAATTTGCATACCAAATTAACATGAATTGAGAGAACCAAAGATAGGTCCAGAATACACTGAAGGCGAACATGAATTTACCAATATCGTGCAAATGATTCTCGTTTACCTTAGGGAGATATCCGTTTCTCTTTAAGTAAATTGTAAACATTCCCAATACGGTCATTCCAGTTACAAACATTCCAGCAAAAATGTACCAACCGAATAAAGTACTAAACCAATGCGCATCTATAGACATAAGTATGTCCCAGGCACCTGTTGAAGAAGTTACAGCAAATAGTACCAAAAATACATGGGCTAACTTCGATGATTTCCAATAATTTTCAGTACCCCCAATTTTATCTTCTTCCATTGCATATTTTCTTAACATGATTGCAGAACCAGCCCAAATTAGTCCATAAAGCACAAGTCTGATAACAAAGAAGGGGATGTTTAGAAAGGCCTGTTTTCCGTATAAAATTTTATCAAATTCAGGGGAAGCTTTATCATATAACTGAGGATGTGTCCAATGGTAAATATCGTGGTGCCCGAATAAGAATATGAGTATCAAGAAACCACAAGCATAAGGTAAATATTGTGCCATTGCAAGAGGAATTCGGAGAATCCCAGCACTCCAACCTACTTCAGCAGCAAATTGTAAAGCATAAAAAAATAATCCTGCCAGAGCGATTGCAAGCAAATAAAAATTTCCATGCAGTAAACTTGCCCAAGTTCTTGTTACATCAGATGCAAAACCATAAGCAATACCTGCTATTCCGATGCCAATCATGCCAAGGGAAAGCATTTTATTATTTTTAGTTACAGAGTAATTAGTCATAACTTTATATTATCGTTGCTGAAATAAATTATTTTTTAATTGTGTCGTTCGCTGTGGCATTATTTGCTGAAGGTGTTGCTTTTTTAACCAACTCGTTTATGTGATTTATCACCAACCATCTTTCTTCTTTAGTTACTTGGGAAGCATGCTGTCCCATGAGGTTTTTGCCATAAGTTATAGAATGGAACATTTTACCTTCATTTAATCCTGTTGCTACTTTATCCCAATATTTTCCGGGTGATGGGAATTTTCCATTCGCAACAATTGATCCGTTACCATCTCCTGCCTCACCATGGCAAGCCACACAAAATTTTGTATATATTTCTTTGCCTTTCTCAAGGTTTGCAGGTGTAGCTTCAATAGGATTTTTAAGGTTTAAACCAGCAGCTTCATAACCTTCGTTAGTGTTAGGATAAGGATAAATACTATTGTTCATGCTCCAAGCAGAATTAGGGAATTCCCCTTGCGAAATTGTTCCTTCAACCGGGGGTCTTGCACCGAGCATATCCTTGAAGTTTGGATTCTCTTCATATGGTTTGTAAGCAACTGATCTATACATATCAGGCATAAACTCAATACCAGGGCTCAAGGGATCACTTGAGCAGCTGCTTAGGATAACTAACGCGGAAACTGTTATTGTTATTCCGCTGAATAAATTGTTGTTAAATATCTTCATCATTTACTGAGACTTATATTTCAATATTATTTTCCATAATCTTTAACTTCTTCTGCACCATGTTTGATGAGCAAAGCGGTAAGTTCAGCTCTTTTTGAATCATCATTGCACTCTACTTGCATCACAAATCTATCATCAGTCATTCGGGTGTCAGGAACAAAAGCAGTAACACCAGGTAATGTTTTACTTCTTAAATAGAATGTGATTACCATACCATGTGCGGCACAAAAAATTGTGGATTCAAAGATAACAGGTACAAAAGCTGGCAAATTTTTGTAGAATGCGAAGTTTGGTTTTCCACCAATATCCATTGGCCAGTCAGTAATCATCATGTAATTGGTCATAATTAAGGCCAAACTACAACCTATGATTCCGTAGATGAAAGCACAAATTGAAATTCTTGTTCTTTTATGCCCAACCAAATGATCCATCCCGTGCACAGGAAAAGGACTGTAGACTTCTTTAATTCTAACTCCACTGCTACGCAATGGTTTGATGTTTTTCATTAAAACATCTTCATCGTTATAAACTGCGAAAATATACTTGCTCATTATTTCAGTTATTTATCAAATTAGTGATGATCAACATGTGAGTGTCCGTGCTCAAGAGCGGCTCTCTTTGCTTGAGTACTGGAAGATTTAGTAATTGTTTTTAATTCGCTCATGGCAATTACAGGGAAAAATCTAGCAAACAATAGGAAGCATGTAAAGAACAAACCTAATGATCCGATAAAAATTCCCACCTCAACCCAAGAAGGATGATATGTCCCCCATTCTGAAGGAAGATATGCCCTGTGAAGAGAGGAAACGATAATCACAAAACGCTCGAACCACATACCAATATTTACCACTATACTTAAAATAAAGGTGAAAGTGATGTTTGTTCTTAAACTTTTTACCCAAAACAACTGAGGAGAGATCACATTACAAGTCATCATACTTGCATAGGCCCACCAATAATATCCGGTGGCTCTGTTGATGAAACAGTAGCTTTCATATTCTACACCTGAATACCAGGCGATGAAAAACTCTGTGATGTATGCTATACCAACGATTGAACCAGTAACAAGAATAATACGGTTCATCATATCGATATGCAAAGTGGTAATGTAATTTTCTAAACTTAATACTTTTCTTGTGATGATTAGCAATGTTTGAACCATCGCAAATCCAGAGAATATGGCACCAGCCACGAAATATGGAGGAAAGATAGTTGTATGCCAACCTGGTAGAATGGAAGTGGCGAAATCCATAGATACTATAGTATGAACTGATAACACTAGTGGTGTTGACATTCCAGCAAGAACTAAAGAAACCTCTTCGAATCGTTGCCAATTTTTTGAAGATCCTGTCCATCCAAAAGCAAGTAAGCCATACCAAAATTTATTAGCCTTGGTTTTAGCTCTATCTCTTACAACTGCGAAATCGGGAATTAAACCTGTGTACCAGAAAACCAGAGAAACAGAAAAGTATGTTGATACTGCAAATGTATCCCAAACCAACGGTGAATTGAAGTTTACCCAAAGTGAACCGAATTGATTAGGAAGCGGTAGCAACCAATAAGGAAGCCATGGTCTACCAATGTGAGTTAAAAGGAATGATGCTGCACATATAACAGCAAAGATAGTCATCGCTTCCGCTGAGCGATTGATTGACAGTCTCCATTTTTGTCGGAACAATAACAATACTGCTGAAATTAACGTACCGGCATGGCCTATACCTACCCACCAAACGAAATTGGTGATATCCCAACCCCAATCAACGATATTGTTGATTCCCCACATTCCAATACCCTCTCCAACGGTAATTGCAACGCAGAGTACCCACCATAGCAGTGCAGCAACCGCAGCGATAAAACACCACCACCAGTATTTATTAGCTTTACCTTCAATAGGTCTGCAGATGTCCTCAGTAATTTCGTGATTAGTTTTGTCACCCAGTATTAATGGTTCTCTTATCGGGGCTTCGTACATCATATTTGTTGTATATTGATATTAATAAAAATGTTATTATTTAGGAATGATGAGCTTCAGAGTGTCCTTCTACATTTCTAACTTTTACTTGATAGAAAACCGATGGTTGAACACCAAGTTCTTCAAGCATATAGTAAGAACGATCCTCTTCTTTCATTTTTGAAACTTGGCTTGACTTATCTGCAATGTTTCCGAAGGTAATGGCATTTGTAGGACAAGATTGTGCACACGCAGTATCTATTTCACCATCTTTAATCTCACGGCCTTGTTTCTTAGCTGTTAACTTGCCTTCTTGAATTCTTTGAATACACATTGAGCATTTTTCCATAACCCCACGAGAACGTACGGTTACATCAGGATTCAATACCATTTTACCCAAGTCGTTATTCATATGGAAGTCGAACTGATCATTCTCAAAATACTTAAACCAGTTAAATCTTCTTACTTTGTATGGACAGTTGTTTGCACAATATTTAGTTCCTACACATCGGTTGTAGGTCATTTGATTCAATCCTTCGTTGCTGTGAGTTGTAGCCAACACAGGGCAAACAGTTTCACAAGGAGCATGGTTACAATGCATACACATTACAGGTTGGAAAACTACCTGAGGATTTTCTTCAGGAATTTCCATTTCGTGATACATATCGATTACACCTTTCTTTTCAGCTTCTGCTTTTTCTTTACTCATGCTGCTGGAATAGTATCTATCGATTCTTATCCAATGCATTTCGCGATTCATTCTTACCTCATCTTTACCTACCACAGATACATTGTTTTCGGCTTGACATGAAACTAAGCAGTTACCGCAACCGATGCATGAATTTAGATCGATACCCATACTCCATTGTAGTCCCGGTTTAGGGAAACCTGGATTTTCTTCAGTTGCCCATAGGTTTACGGTATGCGCAGGAACCTTTTTATGGTCATGACCATCTGCGATAAATAACATTTCAGTATGGTTTCCAGCCTTACCGTTTTTGCGGAATTCACTTAGCGTTGTTTCCTTTACCATCTCTCTTCCCATTAGAGTTTGGTGGGTTTGAGTGGTAACTAACATATATTTCTCACTGTTATCGGCAATGGAAACTTTTGAGGAGTGATAGCTCATGAGCCCACTGCCATTTGTTCCTACTAGCGAGAATGCATTAACACCAACGTTGTTTCCTGCTTTTCCAACCATTGTACGCCCATAACCAACAGAGAGAGCTATTGTTCCCTCTGCTTGACCAGGCTGTGGGAATACAGGAACTTTTTCGATTGTAACACCATTTACGGTTAAGTTAACCGTATTCATTTTTTCTTCTTTCTCGTGTATGATATTATATCCCCTTTTCTCCATTTCTTTTGGCGACATGGTGATATAATTATCCCAAGTAATCTTAGATATAGGATCCGGCATTTCTTGTAACCAAGGGTTATTTGCATTAGTCCCATTACCGATACTAATTTTTTGATAGAAAGTAATTTCTAATTCACTACCGGTTTCTTTTGAAATTTCGGATGCTGCAGCCGATAAATCATAGTTCCAATTTACAGTTGATATCGGGTTTGCAGCGAGTTCGAAAACACCATCATGTAGGCTTTTCATCCAAAAATTTTGGAACATAGGCTCGGCAGATTGCAGAGGGAACATCTTCTTCTCCCAATTTGCTTTTACATAGTCCTGATATTTCATTGGATTTTTCATCCATGTCAATAAACTATCTCCAAAGGATCTTGTATTGAAAAGTGGATAAATAGTTGGTTGAATGAGAGCGTATGTATTTGCTTTCGGACTTGCATCACCCCATGATTCTAGGAAATGATGGTCGGGGCAAATATAGGTACACTTAGAGGCAGTTTCATCCTTTCTATCGGCTGTAGCAATTGAAGTTGGCACTTTTGATAAGGCAGCTTCAAATCCTAAAGCTTTGGGTGCTGAATAAACAGGATTACAGTTAAGCATCATTAATACTGAAACTTTACCTTCCTTCATTTCATTTACCAAAGCTATGAATTCTTCATCGTTGCCTTGCGCTAAATTTAAAGGATTGGCCATATCAATGGTGGTCCCATAATTAGTTAGCATGGCATTTATACCATTAACAACCGATTGAATATTTGCATCGTTGGCTCCGCAAACTACTAAGGATTTACCTTTGTTATTCCACAAGGCATCAGCCGTTTGTGCGATACTTTTGTCAAAGTTAACCTTGGCGCCAGAGATTGTTGCTGCACCCGCCTTTGTTGCGATAGCATTATAAAGGCTAACTACTGCAGCACCAATTTGTGATGGCTTGATGGCCACTCTTACATCCGCATTTGCACCAGATAAGGACATGTAACTTTCGAACTGAAAGTGTTTACTCATTTCTTTCTTGTCTTTATTCAATTTGCGTGTTACACCATATTGGCGGGCAAACTGAATAGGCGATAGCCAATTACCTAAGAAATCGGCACCAAAACTTACAATCACATTGGCTTTGCTGAAATCATATGATGGTATAACTGAAGCGCCAAATGTTTGCATATTGGCTTTCCTGATGGCTGCATAAGAAACAGCATCGTAAGTTACATGTTTTGCAGTTGGATACTTTGCAACAAAGTCAGCAATCAAGCCATTTAATGAAGGGCTTGTAATGGTAGAAGTAAGTATTCTTATCGGAGCTTGAGCAGCAGCTGCTGCTTCAATTTTTGATCCAATTTCATTATCAATATCTTTCCAGGTAGCTGCATTTCCCGCTTTTGCTGGGCTTTGAATGCGCTCGTTATCGTACAAAGAAAGGACAGAAGCTTGAACTCTGGCGTTGGTACCGCCTGCGCTGAATGATGAAAATTTGTTTCCTTCTATTTTTATTGGTCTTCCTTCGCGGGTTTTAACCAAAACACTGCAATAATCAGAACCGTCATCGTAGGTTGAGGCGTACCAATTTGAAATACCAATTGTTACCTCTTCAGGTTTTACTAAATAAGGAACAGTTTTTCTTACCGGAGTTTCACAAGCTGCAAGCGATGCTGCAGTCACAGAAAATCCTAAAAATTTAAGAAAATCTCTTCTTGGGGTTTTAGTGCTATTGAGTGCATCATTACCTAAAAACGCTTCAAGAGGAATTTCCTGCGCGAATTCATTTTGGGCTTTTTTAATAATCTCAGGGCTATTATTGAGATCCTCTAGCGATTTCCAATATTTTTTGTTGCTCATATGATTTTTACTTGCTCCTGCTTAGGCGGGGATTGGTTATATGCTGTATAAATATTACTTTAAATTAATAATGACATTTTCCACACTCGATGCCACCCATCATGCTTACCGTAATTGGCTTTTTGCCATAAGTCTTTTTAAGTTCTTCATGCAACTTAGTGTAGTATGGATTGTCGGCCATCTTTACTTCGGTTTTACGATGACAATCGATGCACCATCCCATTGTAAGTGGAGTGAACTGACGGAGAGTATCCATTTCAGCCACAGGACCGTGGCAAGTTGTACATTCTTGTTTACCTACTGTTACGTGCTGAGCATGATTGAAGTAAGCATGTTCAGGAAGTTGGTGTACCTTCACCCATTTAATTGGCTTGGGATTAGGACCGTAAGTATCTTTTTCGGGATTATAATCTAGGGCTGCGTATATTTTCGCGATTTCTTTTTTACCTGTAACTGTACCCTCTTGAATTGCTTTGTGGCAATTCATACAAACATTTGCAGAAGGCACATTAGAGATTTTACTTTTTTCTACTCCTGAATGGCAGTAAACGCAACTGATAGCATTTTCACCTGCATGTATTTTATGGCTGAAATAAATTGGTTGCTCAGGAGCATATCCTTCATAAATACCAATACCCATCATTCCATTCCATGCGGCCTTAGCACCATAACTTACAATTACTATTAACCCAAGAGCTACAATTTTCTTGTTAGTGCGTGCCCAATTCTTAAGAAATGCTGCATTATAATTAACAGGCACAGGCTCTGGCAAACCTTCTTTTTGATTTACCAAACGTTGAAGAGAATTTTTTACTCCGTTCAACACACTTATCAAAATCAAGAAAAGGATGATAAGACCTAAAAGGAAATAGAGAACAGTTGAAGAATCTTGAGCTGAGGCAGCAGGAGCGGCATCCTCTTTCTTATCTGCAGCCTTAGTGTCGGCAGGTGGATTGGCTATGTATGCAAGCACTGATTTAATTTCATCATCAGTTAGGGCTTGAGAAGGCATTACTGACTTGTTGTACTCATTAAAAATTTTGTTAGCGTATGCATCTCCAGATTTAACAACCGCTTGAGAATTTTTAATCCACTTGATGAGCCATTCTTCGGCAGGCTGTGGAACCCTTGCAGCAACGCCCTTAAGTCCAGGACCGACCAATTTTTGATCAGTTACTTTGTGACATGAGGCACAATTGATTTTGAATAATTTTTCACCGGCAGCGATGTCCTGACTGTAGGATGCATCAACATTGAAAGTTAGAAAAACTGCGATGAGGACGAATGGTTTAAAAAAAACTTTTAATGCTTTGTTTATCGTGTGCATATAGGATGATTTTTCTTTTGTCACAATATTGTCAGAGGTCTGTATTTTCACGGGGCAAAATTATAAGAATACCCAATCCAACATTCAATCATAGATAGATTTTTTTAATATTTCTCTAATTTAAATAGATTCTAAACAAACAGCATTTAAAATTGATTTTCAACACTTTAAATAAATAAGAAAAATACTTATCTAAAAGTCATAAACATTCAAAAGATAGGTTTTCAATAAGTTATCACAAAATCAACTAATTTCAATTTGACGTAGGGTGGCAGTTGAAATGTGGCTTAGTAAAGCAAAAAATTAGTTCCTAGCTTTTGACTTTACAGGGGCAGGAAATCTTTGCTTAAAATCATCCATTGTAATGGCATCGCTGATTTTAAATTCTCCAATAGCCGTGCGCACTAGTGATGTTAGATAGGCAACATTATTGAGCTTTTTCCCAAAGTCGCGGGCAATAGCTCTAATGTATGTCCCTTTCGTACAAGTAACGTTAAAGTCGACTAAAATTTTATCCTCTACGCGCTTGATATCAACCACATTGAAACTTTTAATTTCGATTTCGCGAGCCGAAATCGTTGCTTCCTCTCCCCTTCTTGCTTTTAAGTATGCTCTTTCACCGTCAATTTTTTTTGCAGAAAACAATGGAGCTATCTGACTTTGCTGTCCAATAAAATCAGAAGCTGTTTTGAAAATCGTATCATTTGAAATATTTCCAATGCTCATTGTTTCAGTAATTGCTGTCTCAAGATCAAAAGAAGGTGTAGTGGCTCCTATCACAATGGTACCCGAGTATTGTTTATCGAGCCCTTGATAATTGTCTATTTGTTTGGTTAATTTTCCTGTACAAAGAATGAGCAAACCGGTAGCAAGCGGATCTAAGGTTCCGGCATGACCTATTTTAACATCAACTGATTTTCGGATATAATTTACCACATCAAATGAAGTCCATTTGAAAGGTTTATCAATAAGAAGAATTGCTCCTTCTTTTAGCGAATCGAATGAGATATCGGATTTAGTCAAAACTTTATAACATGCCTAGTTGGATACCGAGAAAATGAAGAATTAAAATTGTAAGTCCAATGGCGATGCGATAGTACCCAAACAACTTAAAACCATATTTAGTAAGGTATCCAATAAAGTATTGTATAGCAAGCACACCAACAAGGAAGGCAACAACATTACCAAGCAACAGCAGGTGCACCTGAGTGGCTTCGAAGCTTGCTCCACTATCAATATATTTATACAATTTGTAAATGGAGGCGGCAAAGATGGTTGGAACCGCTAGAATAAATGAAAATTCTGCCGCTCTTTTGCGTGTTAACTTTTGTGATAATCCACCAATTATAGTTGCTGCAGATCTTGAAACACCTGGTATCATCGATACGGTTTGAAATAGGCCAATCATGAGTGCTTTCTTATTACTTAATGGTTCTTCTTCGTGTTCCTTTACATCGAACCATTTGTCGACAAACAACAGCACAATGCCTCCTAAAACAAGAGAAACAGCAACTGTAATTGCGTTTTCAAGAAATCCATCAATAGACTTTTTGAATAAGAAATAAAATATTGGGGCAGGAATAAAAGCAATGAGTAGTTGTAAATAAAATTTAAAACTCAAAATAAAATCCTTCCAGTATAGCACCATTACTGATAATATACAACCAAATTGTATTGATACCACAAAGAACTTTGTGAACTCTTTTGTTGTATCATCTTGCATAAGCCCCATGATAGAGGAACCTATGATTAGATGACCTGTTGATGAAACAGGCAAGAATTCAGTAAGACCTTCGATTATGGCGAGGATCAGCGCATGTACAATTGTCATTCTCTATTGCTCGAAATTGAAGGTGGATTAATCTTTGGGTTTACGCATAATGGCATACACTTCTATCACAAAACCTAAGAGTATTACAATTGGAGCAACTGTAAGTCTTCTAGTGCTGAATATTTCAGGATCAAATACATTGGGATCGTCTGAACCTCCGCCTATCATCAATAAATTGCCAATAAGAATGACAACTAGGCCTGCAATCATCATCATGTAGTTCTCTTTTCCGAAAGCAAAACCTTCTTTTTTCTTTGTTTCTGTAGCTTTTATAGACATAATTTTTTACAATTGATATAAATCGTCTGTTTGAATCTTTAGATATTTTTTTACTGCAAAATAAGTACTTAAAAACGTTATTCCTACACCGGCAATCATAACCATAGCGAAAAGTTGAATGAATAGCTTAATATCATTCAATCCTATGAGCTCGGGGAAATTATTTTGGGCAGTATAAATTAACCCCATCAGCATGGCGATGGTAATGAGTGCACTGTAAAAACCATTCCAAACACTTTTGATAATGAAAGGTCTGCTAATAAAGGCAGTTGTGGCACCAACAAGCTGCATTGTTCTTATGATAAAACGCTTCGAGTATATGTACAATCTAATGGTATTGTTGATGAGGGCTATAGCAATGACGCTAAGCAGCAAACAGAAACTGAGCAACACAATTCCAATTTTTCTTACATTGTCGTTGATTACATTCACGAGAGATTTTTGATAGTAAACCTCTTTTACATTGTTGTTTAGCAGTAGTTTTTTTTCGATTGCTTGTAGACTATCAGCATTGGCATATGCGGCATTCAATTTGATATCGAAAGACGAAAGCAAAGGGTTATAACCCAAAAATTTTACAAAATCTTCTCCGAGGTCTTTTTTCAGGCTTTCAGCTGCCTGTTCTTTGGTAACGAATGTGGCTTTTTTGACGAATGGTTCCACATCCAATTGTTTTCTCAGAGACATAAATTCTGCATCTCTAATGCTATCTTTGAGGATAATGCTCAGTCCAATATTTTCTTTCACGTAATCTGAAAGTTTTTTTGCGTTTAAAACAACGAGTCCAAGCAGCCCTAAAACAAAAAGAACTAGAGATAGACTAACAATGGTCGAAAAAAAAGAAGACCTTATTTTTCGATGAGAATATTTTTCGTTTTTGTCGTTCATTACAAGAATTGCAAAAGTAATTTATTTTTCTAAAAAACAACAATAAATTCTACCAATCTCGATGTTTACTCCTAGTTTAAAAGTTGGGGTTTGTTCCTTTTAGCAGCATCAAATTGTTTTATTAAAATTAGTTGCCATCAATTATACATCTTGTTGAATTGGAGGCATGCACATGTTGCTTGCTGATTATTTGGGGCAAATTTGGGTTAAAAGATTACTTTTGCGCAGCAAAAATTTATTCGAATGGAATATGACTTTCTTGCCATAGAGCAAAAGTGGCAATCATACTGGGCAAAAAATAAATCATTTATAACAACAAACGCCTCAGAAAAACCAAAGTATTACATCTTAGATATGTTTCCCTATCCGAGTGGCGCAGGTCTTCATGTAGGCCATCCACTCGGATATATTGCCTCAGATATTGTTGCACGATATAAACGCCACAAGGGTTTTAACGTATTGCATCCTATGGGCTACGATTCATTTGGGCTTCCTGCCGAGCAATATGCCATTCAAACGGGTCAACATCCCGAAGTAACCACCAAAGTTAACATTGCTCGTTACCGTGAGCAGCTTGATAAAATAGGCTTTTCCTTTGATTGGGAAAGGGAGGTTAGAACATCAGATGCATCTTATTATAAATGGACTCAGTGGATTTTCATACAGCTATTTAATTCATGGTACAATCCTGAAACAAATAAGGCTGAACCCATTTCTACGCTAATCCCCAAATTGTCGGGCTTTCATGATTTAACCGAGCAGGAGCAGGCAGCATTGCTACTGAATTACCGCCTTGCCTATTTGAGCGATACTGTGGTAAATTGGTGTCCAAAATTGGGCACTGTGCTTGCCAATGAAGAAGTAAAAGATGGCTTGAGTGAGCGTGGTGGTTTTCCTGTTGAAAAGAAACTCATGAAACAATGGAGCTTGAGAATTACTGCCTACGCAGAACGACTTTTAAATGATTTAGATACGATTGATTGGTCGGAAAGCATTAAAGAAGCACAGCGTAATTGGATTGGAAAATCTGAAGGATCTTCTCTTTTTTTTAAACTTGAAAAAAATGATGATCAAATTGAGGTATTTACCACTAGACCTGATACCATATTTGGAGTTTCATTTGTAACCCTAGCTCCGGAGCATGAATTGGTTTCAAAGATCACCACTGCTGACCACAAGGCTGCGGTTGATGAATATTGTCAGTCAGCAAAAAATCGAAGTGAAAGAGAGCGCATGGCCGAGGTAAAACATATCAGCGGAGTATTTACGGGCGCTTATGTTCTTCATCCCTTTACCGGAAAAAAAATACCTGTATGGGTTGGTGATTATGTACTTTCAGGTTACGGAACCGGAGCTGTAATGGCTGTTCCAGCTCACGACTCAAGAGACTTTGCCTTTGCCAAATATTTTGAAAATGCGCTTATTGAACAAAGCGGTGAAAATCCTATCAAAATTGTAATTAAAAGCATTGAAGATAGACATGAGGGTGTTCATACTGATGGTATAGCTATACAAACATCCTACGATGCCAAAGATGGCGTTTGCATCAATTCAGACTTTTTAACTGGATTAGAAGTTAAAGAGGCCATTAAGAAATCGATAGCTGTGATTGAGGAAAGAGGTTTAGGTAAAGGTAAAATAAATTACAGATTGCGTGATGCCATTTTTGGTCGTCAGCGTTATTGGGGTGAGCCTATACCGGTTTACTATAAAGATGGTATTGCCTGTGCCCTTAATGAAGACGAGCTGCCATTGATTTTACCTGAAATTGATAAATATCTGCCAACAGAAAATGGCGAACCACCCCTTGCCCGAGCTTCCGACAAATGGAAGAAAGATGGAAAGTATGACTATGAGCACAGCACTATGCCGGGATGGGCAGGATCATCATGGTACTTTTTGAGATACATGGATGTGCACAATCATCATAACTTTGTAGGGAAAGATGCTGTAAACTATTGGCAACAGATAGACCTTTATATAGGCGGTGCAGAGCATGCTACCGGGCATTTATTGTATGTACGTTTTTGGACTAAATTTTTATACGACATAGGCCTCATCCCTATGCAAGAACCAGCCAAGAAATTGATCAATCAAGGAATGATTCAGGGACAAAGCAGCTTTGTATATCGTGCAGGATCTGGCAATCAGTTTTTTTCATACAATTTAATCAAAGATCAGTTTGATAAAATTTCTCTTGATGAACTAGAAAAGCTTGCCAACGAACCGAATGCCAAAGCAAACATCATTGAGCTTTGGAAAAAATCATCGTATCATCAATATGGTAAAGTTACCCCCTTGCATGTTGATGTTAATATCGTTGATAATCAAGTATTAGACATTGAGGCTTTCAGACAATGGCGGTCAGAATATAACAATGCCACATTTGTGCTTGAAGAGGGTAAATATATTTGTGGCACCGAAGTAGAAAAAATGTCGAAATCCAAGTGGAATGTTGTTTCACCGGATGACATGATAAGTAAATATGGCGCTGACTGTTTGCGTCTGTACGAAATGTTTCTTGGGCCACTTGAGTTGAGCAAGCCATGGAATACGAATGGAATTACTGGCGTTTCAAATTTCATGCGAAAATTATGGCGGTTGTACCATCAAGGAGATCAATTTACTGTGAGTGATGCTGCGGCCGAAAAAGCTGAGTTGAAGATTTTACATAGGACTATTAAAAAGATAACTTATGATATTGAACATTTTTCATTCAATACCTCAGTGAGTAATTTTATGATTTGTGTGAATGAGCTCACCGAATTAAAATGCAACAAAAGAGAAATTCTAGAACCATTAGCAATTCTTATTTCTCCTTATGCCCCGCATATTGCCGAGGAATTGTGGCATAGGTTAGGCCATCAAGAGAGTATTACCTATGCTCGATATCCACTATGCAATGAGGAATATTTGGTTGAAAACAGTTTTCAGTACCCAATTTCAGTGAATGGCAAAACCAAGTTCACACAAGAATTTGATTTGGCAATGAGTAAGGAGGATATTGAGCAAGCTGCCATGCAATTAGCATCTGTTCAAAAATTACTTGATGGAAAAACACCTAAAAAAGTGATTGTGGTTCATGGTAAAATCGTGAACATTGTAATTTAACATACAATTGCCTCAAACAATACACACAACCTACTAAATTAACTAGGTTTTACTTCAGCAAGGTTTTACTTCAGTAAGGTGACGGTTCCTCGTATATTTTTTGCTTCACCGTCAATTTTTGTGTAGCTGAACTCATAATAATACACTGACTGTGGTAAAGACACTCCATTTTGGGTTCCATCCCATTTAAAGTTAAGGTTATCATTTGCATATAACAAAGCCCCCCAACGATCGTAAATTTTGATTGCTCCATCTTTAACTGACTCTGAATAGGCGGCAGTGAAAAAATCGTTTAACCCATCAGCATTTGGGGTAAAGGATGAAGGAATGTATACCACGGGTACCACAATGTCTTTGGCCTTAAAATGGGCTACAATAGTATCATTTTGTGTGACAATACAAGTTGTTTTTTCGCTCAAACTATCGGGTAGCATTAAGTGATGATTCATTTTCCAATGGCTAAAATTATATGCCGGGTCAGCTGATGCAGCTAAATTGATCGTGCTGTTTAAATAAACGCTATCAACATATGGGAAATGATTCACATTTAAGAAATTGAACTCTACTGTTCCACTATTCTCGGGTTCTACCAATACCGTTAAATTAATTTTATTTATGGGCTCAAATATGGCAATAATGGTATCTGTTGCACTCATACTGAAGTTTACATCAGGAACCAACTTGCTTGGTATTAAATCATGATGTTTTGTTAGATACTTAACAAACTTATAGCCAAAATTAGGCGCTGCAGAAAGTGCAAACGGATCATTGAGCAGCTGTGTAGTTGTTTGTGGGTTTGGGTTAATACCAACACCATTAACAGCGAGGGTTCCTCCTTCGAGTGGTAAAACACCTAGGGTTAAGGTATACACCGGAATGATGGCAAATACAGCAATAACGGTATCTGTAGCTGTAATATTGAAAAATACATTAGCAGAACTATCGTTTGGTGCCAACACATGGTTATTAATTAAATAGTGCACAAAATAATATCCCGGAGCCGGAACTGCACCCAAATTAATTGGAGTATTATCGTTGTAGGTATTAGTAATGGGTAAACTAGGAGGTGTGCTACCGTTGATAGATACGGTTCCGCCTATATTGGGTTGTGCAATGATTGTGAGCTGATGGACAATATCAGGAACAAAATGAGCAATGATTGTATCGGTTCCGGTTATTGGATAAGTAATTGTACTAAGCAGTGTATCGTTTCCTAAATTGGCATTTTTGATTTCCCAATGAGAGAAGTTAAAGCCAGGTTCTGCTATTGCTGTAAGCGTTGCCGATACATCACCAAAGTAGCTGGTAGTATTGGGATACGTTTGCATAATATTAGTATCCCACTTCACTTTACCTGAGGCCACTGGCGTTACATCAACCATGATACCATAAGGACCAACCACATCATAGCAATCAATAATACCTTGCGTAATAACTGAACACCTTCCAAGAATTTGATTTCTCATCAATTGCACATTGTTTTGCCAAGTGGCAACATTACCACCCCATCTGGCAATTTGTCCTGGCATTTCGGGTGCAATATTGGCAATCATACTATCGAGAAAAGCGAGGGCATAATCGCAACTAAAATATGACTGTGTCAACTGGGCATATCTATTAACGAAAAGTGATTTAAAGCCGGGATTTTCCATGAGAGCATTGAAGATATCAAAGTGGCCCATATTTGGACCAGCATTGGTAAAACTGTTGCTCAATCCACATGGGTCGGCATTGTAGGTGGTAGTGGGCCAGCCGGAATAATTTTGACCAAGATTAAAAGTATTGTCCATATCCCAATTCACGTATCTCCACTTTACATTTGGAGTACCGTTGCCTCTCCACCACATGCTGTTCCAATTAACCCAATCAGAGTTTACCGACCAGGTGTTGATAATCATATAGTCGATTACACTTTGAACGTCAATTCTGTTAGCGGCACTATTGTAGTTGGCTTGATTGGCCATACTGTTATTGGTAATAAAATTATACAAATCATTCCAATCGGCTGCACTCCCGTATCTTACTGTTAACCCACCCCAATAGCTGAGCCAATCTAGATCTTCTTCTTCTTGACCATAGTAGTATTCCGTGTAGTCGGGGTCCATATGTTTCTCTCTCAATTCATACACACCCCAATACTGTCCGTTTATGTATACAATACAGTTTGCGTTTGTTCTAGAGTCGAGAGCTAATCCGGCTCTTTGGCTGAGAGATTGAATAAATGCATCGCGGATATGACAGCTAGGTCCACCAAAGCCTGTATAGTTATCACTTGCTGCGGCTTTAATGATTAATCGTTGATAATTTTGTCGTGTTTTACTTTCAAAAATTTGATAATCAAACTCATCTTCATAACCATATTCATCTCTTACCACATAGTCGATTCCTTTTTGACCATAAGCCCAAGAGTCGTTACCATGCTTGTCAGATTCACCGTAGCCTTCAAATTGAAAGGCACCTGTTTTGTCAAAATATTCGAAACTAGAAGGAAGGCGAAATCCGCCCCAACTATTAAATAAAGAGTTGAAGTTACCGCCTAATGACACCACAGGTAGCGTGTGTGGAGCGCCAATAAAGTATGTGTTTGTTTCTATAAAACCAGGAAGCACTCCTGCGCTAGAACTGTAGCATCTGGCCCTAATTAAGGTATGCTGAGCAATATTAATAGGCCCAGTATAGGCGGTAGATGTTGGGAGTGGGTCACTTCCGTCAGTTGTATATCTTATGGTACAGGTTGGGTCGGTTGTAGAAATTATTAGCGATTGAGATCCACCGTAAAATCCGGGTCCTATGCTGAATAGCGGTTTGGGTGCGTATGAGTTGAATGCGCCTGTGTTAGCAGCGTTGGGTGTAGGAATATTGAAAACTCCCCAAGTGGCACCACCATTGGTAGTTCGTCCGTTAGAGTGGTCGAGTTGGTTGGGTCTAATAGTAAGAGAATCGATAATGGTACCGGTTGGATCTGTAAACACAACTTCCTCTGATGAATTTTGAGTTAGCTTAAAATTGGTGTGGCTGAATCCGGCATTAACAACATTTCTTTTGGAGGCAAAAAACAAACGAAAGCCACCCGGGGGTATTACACCAGAGGGGATGGGCCATTTGGTTGGATTGTTTTTACTATCGCTAAGATAATATCCTGTTAAATCAACAGCTGTTGCCCCTGCATTGTATAGCTCAATCCAATCTTCGTACTCGTTGTAATTATCAAGAATGGTATTTTGATTCGCACAAGAAAACTCGTTAATTACCACCTGGGCTTGAATTGCAAGGCCTGATAGCAACAACATTGAAAGCGAAAAAAATATTTTGAGAGAAAAATGTGATTTCATTAAAAAAACTTTGTTACGAATGTATTAAAAAAAATCAATACCGGCATACTTTTCTGAACGAAAATGTAAGTATTTATTAACCTCATACGCATCTGAAACATAAAACGTTAGGCATAACAATGAAATGCGCCAACCTAAATAGGATTTTAATAGATATTTACAAAATCCATCATTATTCACTTGGCGAAAAGAAAAGTTGATAAGCAGCTATTAAGCAGCTACACCAATATGTTTAAGGTGATTTACATGTGCTTTTACAGCAGACATAACCGTTGGAAATTCCATATAGTTCACATTAAACTGCTGGCAGGTTTCTTTTACTAACTTGCTGATTTCAGGATAATGAATATGACTTATTTTTGGGAAAAGGTGATGCTCCACTTGGTAATTTAGCCCACCCACAAACCAAGAAACAAATTTGTTTTTTGTAGCGAAATTAGCAGTGGTATTTAACTGGTGTACAGCCCACTCTGTATCAACTTTAAGTGTTTTTGAATCTTCCTTGCCAGCCACAAATGTTGCGCCTTCAACTACATGCGCCAATTGAAAAACCACACTAATAATAATTCCTGTTACCACCAACACAACACTGTAACCGATAACAGTATCAAGCAATCCAACGTTATAAATAGGAAATATTACAAATACGAACAAATAAACAAGTTTGCTAACCCAGAATAAAATATGATCGTAGGTACTCATTTTTTTGAATTTCATCTCTCCTACCTTACCGGAAAAATATTTTTTAAAATCGAGCCAAAAGATCCAAAAGAAATAGGTAAGCGCATACAAAACAAACGAATAAATATGCTGAAAACGATGATACCAATGCTTAGGCTGATCTTCGCTGACGCGGATAAACGGTTTAATGTCAATATCATCATCCATTCCTTCAATGTTGGTAAAAGTATGGTGATTGAGGTTGTGTTTAACTTTCCACATGTAGGAACTTCCTCCCATCATTTCTAGGGAGTGCGACATCATTTGGTTGACCCAAGGTTTGGTACTAAAACTTCCGTGAGCACCATCGTGCATAATATTAAATCCTATAGCGGCAAAATTTACACCCATGAGTGCACACAACAAAATGCCCAACATGCCACTAGAAGGTGTAAAAAATACTAAGGTTACATAAATTGCCACCAAAGTGGTTAGCAGCAGTGCTGCTTTGGTATACAGTTTATAATTACCTGATTGTTTAATTTTGTTGTTAGAAAAGTAGGCATCAATTTTTTGCTTGAGTGCTTCGAAAAAGTGACTGTCTTTGTTATTGAAGGTTGCTTTGGTAACCGGAGGCATTATTTTAAGTATTTAAAAGTTCAAATTTACGTAAAATAAACGTAATTAGCTCATAATTGTTTTGATTGCATGAAGCATGCAAGGATTTAGCCATTAACATTTTAGACTACTTGTGTATTTGGTTAAACTTGGAAATAACAATTAACTATGAATTGATTATTTATTTGAATTAGTCATTTAAACTCATCTACCATTATCCTAAAGAAGTACGCAAGTAAATATGCATGACATTATGGTAACCGCATTCAATCAATCAAAACAGATTGGAAATTACGGGTAATAATTATTCAAAACTAATTAATTCCACATCAAATACCAACCAAGCTTTTGGTGGTATCACACCAGGGTAGCCATTATCGCCATATGCCAAGTCACTAGGAATAATGAATTTGCATTTTCCTCCCTTCTTCATGAGTTGAATACCTTCGGTCCAGCCTTTGATAACCTGTTGAAGTCCAAAAGTAGCGGGCTGTCCTCTATCTATTGAGCTGTCAAATTTTTGTCCGTTTGACAACAATGTTCCCGTATAATGTACTGTAACCTTGCTGGTTTCTTTAGGGTGATCACCGCTGCCTTCAGCAGACATTATGTATCTTAAACCACTGGGAGTAACTTTAGCATCCTTGTATTGTTCGTTCAGTGCTTTGTCTATTGCCGCTTGCTCTTCCTTTTGTTTAGCCATTGCTTTTTCTTTAGCTGTAGCTTGTACTTTTGTAAAAACTGCGGGTGCATCAAACTTTTTAGCCTCATCACCTTTTCTCAAGATCGAGATGCTCACAATAGTATCGTTACCTTGTATTTTATTAACAACATCTTGCCCTTCAACAACATGACCGAATACCGTGTGTTTACCATCTAACCAATCGGTTTTAACATGGGTAATAAAAAACTGACTGCCGTTAGTGCCAGGGCCTGCGTTGGCCATGGATAAAATACCTGGGCCGGTATGCTTTAAAGTTGGATCAATTTCATCATCGAACTTATACCCTGGTCCACTTGAACCATTTCCTAGTGGACATCCACCTTGAATCATAAAGTTAGGAATAACGCGGTGAAACTTTAACCCATCGTAATAGGGCACACCTGCAGCTTTTTTGTCGTTTGGAATTTTGCCTTCTGCCAATCCCACAAAATTTGCGACTGTCATTGGTGTTTTATTCATTTCCAATTGCAAATAAATATCTCCGCGATTTGTGTTGATGTGGGCATACATGCCATCTGCTTGTTTATCCAGAAATTCTTTTTCCATTTTTTCTTTGTTTTTGGCTTTTGTTTGTGCTCCGGCTGCTGCTGAAAACAGGGCTAAAGCTGCTATTAATAATGATTGTTTAAGTTTCATTTTTGCTAATTTGCTGAAAATTGAGTTGCGAATGTAAACATTTTTTGCATGCTCAGATTGAAAATTTTGTTACCTCAAAAAGACCATCAAAGATGACCTCTTGAACATGATCAAATTGACCTATGTAAGCAGGCCTGCATCCCTTTGCATCATACCAAAGGGCCTTAATATTGTTATGGCATCACCCAAAATATTTGTTCCAGAAGCAAATACAAATACAGCTATTACTATTCTATTTGTAAATCATATTTTTCTAAAAAACCAGATAAAGCTTGCCTAGATACTTTCATCTTTTTGATTTTATTTTTTTCGGGATCAATACAAAAATGGTGAGCGCCTCGCAGGTCGGCTTTTTCAAGAATAGTATTTTCAAAAATGCTGCCCGTTAAGTCGCACTCATCCATCAATGCTTGGGAAATATCGGTTTCGGTAAAATCCACCTCATGCATTTCGCATTGTAAAAAAACGGTCTTCTTCATTTTAAGTTGATAGAAAGAACATAAATTTAGCGTGCAGTTTTCGAAATTAACATCAAATAAAAAATCGTTGCAGTGATTAAAATGCAGGCCTAGTAACTTTGATTGTTTAAAGGTAACCTCGCGAAATGAGGTCTGATTAATTTTAGACAAACTTAGATTACAATCTGTAAAGGTGCATGCAATAAAGTTAACTCACGATAAATTACTTCCGGAAAAATCGCATTGTATGAATATACAATTTTCATAATCGCCTTTGGGGAGATGATTTACAATATAGTTATTTTTTTCGAAGGTAACGCCTTCCACGTACAAATGACTCATTGGTGAAAATATTTTTATTGTGCCAAATGTATAAAAACAATATGTTGCAGCGATTGATATATAATCGTTTGCATATATGGTGAATACGTATAAGTATATTTATTGTTTTGAAAGGAACTCCTTTGGGTAGGCGAAATTCGCATCAAACAAAAACTGCTTATCCGATAATGTCAACAAAAAAGCCATCAAATCGACCTTTTCATTGGCCGATAACGTAAGGCCACTTTTTAATTTACCACTCAACGTTTCACTTTGTTTAATACCATTGCTGTAGTGATTGAGTACTTCACCCAACTTTTTAAAACGCCCATCATGCATGTATGGATATGAATATTCTATATTTCTTAAGGTTGGCACTTTAAACTTATACGCATCTTCTTTTCTTTGTGTAACTCTCATTCTTCCTAGATCATTCAACAAGGTATCAACACCAATACCATTATTCACAAAATCGCCATTGGTAAATAGAGGTTCTGTGTGACAAGCAGCACATTTTTTTTTGAAAATTTTATACCCATTTTGCTCTTGTGGGCTAAATTGGGCTTGTTGATGCATTACCTTGTCATATTTTGAATTGTAAGAAACAATAGTAATTAAAAACTGAGCAATTGCTTTTAAAGTGTGCTCGCCTGTTGCTATGCTATCTTTATAGGCATCAAAAAATAATTTTTTATATAATTTTTGACGGTTTAATTTTTTTACCACCTGACTGATGTTGCTACCCATTTCGGCCGGGTGACTGATTGGTGCGAGTGACTGCACATCCAAATTATTAATAGCACCATCCCACATAAAAGTTTTTTGCCATGCCAAATTGATAAGAACAGGCGCATTTCTTATACCAATACTATCGTGAATACCATGACTTAAGGCATGATCAACATGTGAGAAAGCATTGTAAGGAGAATGACAACTACTGCAAGAAATGTTGCTATCGGCTGATAATATTGGGTCATAAAACAGCACCCTTCCGAGCATTGTTTTTGCTTTAGTGAGTTCATTTTCTTTAAAATTGTAAGACGGCTTAGGCCAACTAGCCAGGCGATAAAAAAGTTCATCGCCAACAACAAATGCACAAAATAAAAAGGCGATTGCCGATAGCGAAAATTTAATCATTCGTGATTTCAAAACACCGGGCAGCCGAACGGGCATGATCTACTGCAAATTGATTGGGAGACATGATATGGTTAACTTCCGATAAATTGAGTGCATTCACAAATTTATCGAGTTTAAAAATAATTTTGAATTTATTGGGATTAGCCACTGAAAGATTTACTTGTTGCGCATTATTGTAAGGCGGAATATATCCACCCAAATGAAATTCAAACTGATTTTTAGGGTTGTTACACAGATTTGAAGTGCCCTCTAATTTAAAGTTGATGTATCCGCTTTGCCATGTCCAGTACATGCCTTTGCTGGGGTCTAAATCACCGCCTTTGACACCAGATGCATTAGTGGCGCTATCAATTCCTAGGGTAAATTTGATGGCATTAAATACCAGGTCATCGGGAATTTCTATGCACAGTTGATTGCTGTCGAGGTCATCAAAATCTACCAAGTGGTAGCTATTATCCTCTATCCAAACCGGTTGATTATTATTCTCTAAAACTACGTTAGTCATATAAAATTTAAAGCTTTCGAACTTGATGCGGTGATTATCGCTCAACGGGTACACCGTATCGTTCATAATCAGCCCTTGATTATTGAAAGTAGCTAACACAGTAATGGTTAAACATTGTGCATTGATATGCTCCAAAGAAAACAAAAACATCGAGCAAATTGGCATTAACAATTTTGTTATGACAGGTTTCATTGCGTTTAATTTAGATTGGAGTAAAGCCACATCATTTTCAAGAAATTTATTTTTTTACTCGTCAATGACTTTTGTTTTTAATAAGGTCAAAAATATAAATCTTTAGGATACACAGAAAAATAATACGGATTATGCAACATAAATAGTCCAATTTTATTGAACCTACATGCCGCATCAGAAAATACAGAATAGCTCAAACAATTGTAATTCAACACATTGGTTCAATGGGTTGAAAACACCTATTATACAAAAACTCATGGACCAACCTATAAAAGGTAATGGTATCACTTCTACTGATTAATTCGGGTTTATTAAATACGAGTGGTATATGAAGCTGAATGGGTTGTAAGCGTTACTTATTCATAAATAATTTCGTAATTCATTACTCACAAAAGCTTTAAGTGTAACTTTGCCAGTTGCATGAGATACCGATATTTTTTAAAGATAGCATATGAGGGCACTGATTTTTGCGGTTGGCAAATGCAGCCAAATGCCTCAACGGTTCAGCAAAAGCTGCAGGAAACAATGCAAATTTTTTGTCAATTAGATGGCGATACTTTAGGCTGCGGGCGGACCGATTCGGGTGTACACGCTCGGGATTTTTATTTACATTTCGATTGTGTTTCACCAATTGAAGATGAAGGCGCTTTCATTTATAAACTCAACCGTGTTTTGCCCGATAGCATTGCTGTGTATCAACTATACAAAGTAGGAAATGATGCCCACTGCCGTTTTGATGCCATGAGTAGAACTTATGAATACCACATTTTGCAAACAAAAAATCCTTTCATTAAAAATGCGTGGTATCAGCATACAGCGCTTGATATAGCATTAATGAATGAGGCAGGCCATTTACTTGGGTCTTATGAAGACTTTACCTCTTTCAGCAAAAGTAATACCCAGGTATTTACCAATAACTGTAAGATTACGCAAGCTTTTTGGGAACAAAGAAATGATACCCTTGTTTTTACCATCAGCGCCAATCGTTTTTTAAGAAACATGGTGCGCGCCATCGTTGGGAGTATGGTAGATTTAGGTAGGCACAAATATAATTTGCAGCATTTTAAACACATTATTGAAAGCAAAAACAGAAGTAAGGCCGGATTATCGGTTCCTGCGCAGGGCTTATTTTTAACCCAGGTGGCTTACCCTGAAAACTATTTCGACTTACAGGCCAAACTTTTTCATCAAACCTAACTTAATTATGTCAGTTGCAGGAAAGGCCTTTGATTTTGGGCTGTTCAAAAAAATAATCAGTTTTACCAAAGGACATAAAAATTTACTTTGGGGTGCCGCCTGCTTAACCTTGCTTGGTGCTTTCTTATCGCCTCTCCGCCCCTATTTGGTGCAATATGCTTTTGATGAATACATTACAAAAAATGATTTAACCGGTTTGGGAAAAATCAGTATTGTCATTATTGGTGTGCTCATCTTGGAAACATCTATACAATATTTCTCGGGCTTTATTAGTAATCTTTTAGCGATGGAGGTGGTACACGAAATAAGAATGAAGCTATACAAAAAACTGATTCATTTTAAGCTCGATTATTTTGACAAAACACCTGTTGGCACGCTAGTTACCCGCAGCATTAGTGATATTCAGAATATAT
>JALRAS010000001.1 GCA_023262495.1 Bacteroidia bacterium
TCATAGTGATAGAAAGAAATACAATTTCCTTCACCGCCATCACGACCTGCACGACCAGTTTCTTGGTAGTATCCTTCGAGTGATTTAGGCACATCATGATGTATAACATAGCGCACATCGGGTTTATCGATACCCATTCCGAAGGCAATTGTAGCAACAATTACATCGGCCTCTTCCATCAAAAACATGTCTTGATGTTGAGCTCGCACATTGGCCTCGAGCCCAGCATGGTAGGGCAATGCCTTAATTCCATTGACCTTCAATGTTTCAGCAATTTCCTCCACTTTTTTTCTGCTGAGGCAATATACAATACCCGACTTCCCTTGATATTGACGGATATACTTGATAATTTCTTTAACTACATCTTGCTTAGGACGAACTTCATAATAAAGGTTTGACCTGTTAAATGATGACTTGTATACCTTGGCATCATTCATAGCCAAGTTTTTAATAATATCCTGCTGAACCTTTGGTGTAGCAGTAGCTGTTAAAGCAATGATAGGTACAGTGCCAATTTGCTCAATAATTGGGCGCAACCTGCGATATTCTGGTCTAAAATCATGTCCCCATTCAGAAATACAGTGTGCTTCATCTATGGCAAAGAATGATATTTGAATATCCTTCAAAAAGCTAACATTCTCTTCTTTATTGAGCGATTCGGGCGCAACATAGAGCAGCTTTGTTTTTCCGTCAGTAATGTCTTTCTTTACTTTGGTAATTTCTGATTTGCTTAATGAAGAATTCATAAAGTGTGCAATTCCGTCTTCAGTGCCGAAATTACGGATGGCATCAACTTGATTTTTCATAAGGGCAATCAGCGGAGAAATGATAATAGCAGTACCTTCACTCATCAAAGCAGGCAACTGATAACACATACTTTTCCCTCCCCCTGTTGGCATAATCACGAATGTATCGTTACCGGCAAGCAAATTGGTAATAATTGCTTCCTGATCACCCTTAAAGCTATCGAATCCAAAATATTTATGGAGTGCTTCATGTAGTGATGCAGTTTCAACTTCAGTCATTTTTTTGATAAAATTTAGTTCTAAGGATTAATAAATAATTTTGTGCTAATTTGCAGTTGTAAAGATAAAATAATTTGAAATTGAGCAAAGCAAAAAAAATTATAATTTTCATTTCAATCCATTAACAATTGAAAACAAAACTTCAAATAGAAGAAATCGCAAAAGCCACACTAGAATTAGAAGCGCTGAGTGTGAGTGCGTTAATCAATTTTATTGATTCCGATTTTACTTCTGCTGTTTCGGCCATATTTCATTCAACCGGAAGAGTTGTTGTTACCGGTGTTGGCAAAAGTGCCATTATTGCACAAAAAATTACTGCCACATTTAATTCAACAGGCACTCCTTCGGTTTTTTTGCATGCTGCCGATGCTGTGCATGGTGATTTAGGTATCATTCAAAAAAATGACATCATTATTTGTATATCAAAAAGTGGCAACACTCCAGAGATAAAGGTGCTTACCCCATTGCTAAAAAGTGCTGGTAACAAGCTCATAGCTATGGTTGGCAACCGTGAATCTTATTTGGCCAAGCATGCCGATTATATTATTAATTGTTCTGTAGAAAAAGAGGCCTGCCCACACAACTTGGCACCTACAAGCAGCACCACTGCACAGCTTGCCATGGGCGATGCATTAGCCGTTTGCTTGCTCGAGTGCAGAGATTTTAAAAGCGAAGACTTTGCAAGATTTCACCCAGGCGGATCGCTCGGCAAACGCTTATATTTAAAGGCAGGGGATATTGCAGCACAAAACCAAAAACCTAGAGTTCAGGCAGCAGAAACCATTCGTAATGTAATCATCGAAATATCATCGAAAAGAATTGGTGCGGCAGTAGTATTGGATGATGATAACATAGCCGGTATTATTACCGATGGTGATATCAGAAGGATGATGGAAAAACATGAACACATCAACCATTTGAAAGCAAGCGACATTATGAGTAAGCATCCTAAAACAATTGATGCTGCCGAGTTGGCAACAGCGGCTCTTGAAATCATGCAACAGCATAATATTTCACAACTGATTGTAACAAAATCTGGTTCATTCGAGGGTTTCATTCACTTACACGATTTATTAAAAGAGGGAATCAAATAATTACTATGGCATTACATTTAAAGTGGTTTACGTTTAATCCTTTTAGCGAAAACACCTATATTTTATATGGCGATAATAAGGATTGCATCATTTTTGATCCAGGCTGTTCATCTATGCAAGAAGAACAAATGCTCACTCAATTTATTGATGAAAAAAAACTTGTTCCAAGCAGATTGATCCTGACACATGCACACATCGATCATGTGATGGGGGTTAAATTTATAGCCGGTAAGTATGGTTTGAAATTAGAAATGCATGAGGCTGACTTACCCGTGTATGAGTCTGCCGGCAATATTGCTAGAGTGTATGGTTTACCCTTTAATCAGGGACCTCAGCCACAAATTTTCTTAGATGAGCAAGATGAGCTTGTGATTGATCATACGTTATTACAAATATTTCACACGCCCGGTCATTCTCCCGGGAGTATTTGTTTTTACTGTAAGCAAAATAACTTTTTAATTGGAGGTGATGTATTGTTCAATGGAAGCATCGGGCGCACCGATTTGCCCGGAGGTGATTTCGATATATTGAGCCATAGCATTAAATCCAAACTATATACGCTACCTGATGAAACCACAGTATTTTCGGGACATGGCAGTAGTACAAAAATAGGGCAAGAAAAATTACATAATCCATTTGTGACTATATGAGCAAGTTTTTAATTGTTTGTTTAGGAAATATTGGCAGCGAGTATGAAAATACAAGGCACAATATTGGCTTTAAAGTGGCTGATGAGTTAGCTTTTGCAGGTCAAACACAATTTGTTCAAGATAGGTTAGCATTTCGTTGCGAGGTGAAAGTAAAAGGCAAGTTGATGATTATTATTAAACCTACCACCTATATGAATTTGAGTGGCAAAGCGCTCAACTATTGGATGCAGGCCGAAAAAATCAGTGCTGAAAATATATTAGTAGTTACTGATGATATCTCGTTACCTTTTGGTTCCTTGCGCATTAAACCCAAGGGCAGCGATGGCGGACACAATGGCTTAAAAAGTATACAGGAAACATTGGGCAATGATATTTATGCCCGACTACGTTTTGGCGTAGGAAGCAATTTTGCCAAAGGGAAACAAGTTGAATATGTATTGGGCGTATGGAATACCGAGGAGCAGCAAACCTTACAAGAAAGAATAAAAATTGCAGCGGAAATGATTAAATCATTTTGCACCATTGGATTGCAATTAACCATGACGCAGTTTAATAACAAGTAATACCCATTACACTTTTTTTAGTGCAATTGTAGCATAGCCATACACTGCTCATTCAAGTGGTATACTTTTTAATTGATAGCATTTAAGCTTAGGCCTTATGGGAATTATCCTCCTTTATGAGGTTATAAACGATAACTATAAAAACAAAAAACACCTTTTGCATAAACGCAGAAAGGTGTATATAATCAATTATTGGGCTTACAACTAGCTAATAGCGGGAAACCTACTATTGTGAAGTGCGATTAATAATCATCTTCATCATCGATATCTAACCCGTTGAAATCGTCAAGTCCTGTTAAATCATCATCAAAAATTTCCTCATCATCATCCTCAAACACGCTTGGATTTTTTGAACGTTTAACTTCTTTTGATTTGATAGGCTTGAGTTTTAAAGCTTTCTTGCCTTCAGACTCCCCGGCAATGCCTTTCTTGGCAGGTGTCGATTTTTTTGAATTGTTTGATTTTTTCATGACAAACTGGTGATACAAAAAATTTTATTCCACAATTATACATTTTTTTATAAAAACAAGTTTCGTTTGGTTTATTTTTTTTTGTCGATGAATTTCAAATCGAATTGCCCTGATTTGATTGAATTGATAAAAAAGTGAGATTAAAGTTACCATTTGCATACAGTTGAAATCAGCGGTTGGCACGATTGATAAACACGATTTATGGATAAAGTAATTTGATTTTGCTAAAAACCTGCATGAAATTATTCCGTTTGGGCAAGTCTAAACAATCTGAAACTTCTGATTTTAATAACAGCATCCATTAATTAGGGATAAATTAAACTTGATATAATTCAAAAAAGTAACTTTGCAACAAAAACAATTTATGGAAAACGGAACAGTTAACCTGCATATTGCTGATCATATAGGTAGCATTGAATTTTTTCACCCGCAAAGCAATAGTTTACCGGGCGCTTTGTTAAACAAGTTGGCAGAGACTATTACAGAAGCTGGAAACAATGATGATATTAAAGTAATTGTATTACGCAGTGCAGGAAACAAAGCATTTTGTGCCGGAGCCAGTTTCGATGAATTGATTGCCATTAAAGAATTTGCAGCAGGTCAGCAATTTTTTTCGGGGTTTGCCAAAGTCATCAACGCCATGCGAAAAGCACCTAAATTTATTATTGCCCGCGTGCAAAATAAAGCAGTTGGTGGCGGGGTTGGTATTGCAGCTGCAGCTGATTATACTTTTGCGGTAAAAGACGCTTCGGTAAAATTAAGTGAACTTGCAGTTGGGATTGGTCCTTTTGTTGTTGGGCCTGCCGTAGAGCGTAAACTTGGCACCTCAGCATTTACAGCCCTTTCAATTAATGCTACGGAATGGCGTAGTGCTCAGTGGGCCTATGAAAAAGGTTTGTATGCCGAGCTATTTGATGATGAAGCAGCAATGGATGAATCTATCCAAAAACTTGCACAAAAGCTTGGAAAAAGCAATCCCGAGGCCATGATGATGCTTAAAAAAGTATTTTGGGAAGGTACCGATCATTGGGATACACTTTTAACCGAAAGAGCCGGCATGAGTGGTAAGCTTGTATTGAGCGAGTTTACCGTGAATGCAATCAATTCTTTTAAAAGCAAGTAGTTGATGAATGAAAAACTGATTGATATCAGAAGTTTACAGCTTGATGAACTGATTGCCTATTTTGAGCAGGCGGGTGAGAAAGCATATCGCGCCAAGCAAGTGTATGAATGGCTTTGGAAAAAGCAAGCGATTTCGTTTGATGAAATGACCAACCTATCCATCTCACTAAGAGAGATGCTGCAGAAAAATTTTATCATCAGGGCTGTTGTTGTTTCCGATCATCAAATAAGCAGCGATAGAACCATTAAAAATGCTTTTAAATTATATGATGGCAGTATTGTTGAAGGAGTATTAATCCCTACTTCAACCGGAAGAATGACGGCTTGTATCTCATCGCAAGTGGGCTGCTCACTTACTTGCAAATTTTGTGGCACAGGCCGATTAAAGTTGATGCGCAATATTAATGCTGATGAAATTTTTGATCAGGTAAAACTGATTAGAGATCAAAGTATACAGCACTATGGACAACCGCTGTCTAATGTTGTTTATATGGGAATGGGTGAGCCTTTGCTCAATTATAAGAATGTGCTCAAATCGGTTGAGATGCTGACCTCTCATCAAGGTCTTGGATTGGCTCCAAGGCGTATTACCGTATCAACTGCCGGTATTGCCAAGATGATTAAAAAATTAGGTGACGACCAGGTAAAGTTTCATTTGGCACTATCACTACACGCAGCCAACGATGAGAAACGGAATAAGATAATGCCTATCAACGAACAAAACTCTTTGGAGTCGTTGATTGATGCGCTCAATTATTTTTATGAAAAAACCGGAGAAAGAGTTACGTTGGAGTATATTGTTTTCAAGGACTTCAACGATTCTTTGAAAGATGCGAAAGAGCTTGCAGATTTTTGCTACAGAGTTAAAAGCAAGGTTAACATCATTGAATACAATCCTATTGAGGCGGGTGCGTTTGAACAAACCACACCTGAGCGACTAGAGGCCTTTGCTGCCTATTTGCAAAGCAGAAAAGTAATTGTAAACATACGTAGAAGCAGAGGCAAAGATATTGATGCTGCTTGCGGACAGCTTGCCAATAAAAACGGAGCTGTAGTTGAGCGCGTAATGAAGCAATAAAATTTTTAGAGGTAATTTACGTACTCAAATGACAATGCTTTGCCACTTTGTTGAAGAGTTCGGTAGGGTTAAATGGTTTGGCAATATAATCGTTCATACCTGCAGCTTCCACTTGTTGTCTTACCTCTTGCATAGCTGCTGCTGTCAATGCTAAAATAGGCAATTTTTGATAATACTCTCCGGGTATACTTCTAATGGCTCTTGTGGCCTGAAAACCATCCATCTCGGGCATTTGTAAATCCATCAGTACAATATCAAATTTTTGCTGCTTCACCTTTTCAACCCCTATTAAACCATTTTCAGCGAAGGTGATAGCAGCGCCCCATTTATTTAAAAATTTAGACGCTACAAGCTGATTAATGGCATTGTCTTCGACCACTAAAATGTTTAGCCCTTTAAAGATTTGTTCCTTGTTTTGTACCTTATCCGCTTCATTAGTTTTAGATAACTTGCTAATTCCAAAAGCATAGTCGAAATAAAAATGCGATCCCACACCGGGCTCACTTTCTAAATGTATGCGGCTATTTCTTAACTCTAGCAAACGTTTGGTAATGGTAAGTCCTAATCCTGTACCACCATATTTTCTGGTTGTGTCGTTACTTGCTTGTTCAAAGCTCTCGAAAATAATTGTTTGTTTATCCTTACGGATACCAATTCCTGTATCTTTTACCGAGAAGGTTAGCAACACTTTATTATCGCGCGATTCCTTTAAGATGACAGAAGTATAGATTCCCCCAATTTTAGTAAACTTAATGGCATTAATAATTAAATTGCTTAGTATTTGATTGATTCGAACAGGGTCTCCAACTAAAACAGCCGGAATTTGCTCATCAATCATAAACTCAAAAGAGAGATTTTTTTCAGCTGCTTGTAACGACAATGAATGCTCGATACCATTTAGCAACTCTCTAATATTGAAATCAACATCTTCGAACTCCACCTTGCCTGCATCTATCTTACTAAAATCTAAAATATCGTTGATGATGACCATTAAATTATCGGCACTAAACTTGAGTGTTTTGAGGTTATTTTCTTGCTCTGTATTTTTATTTTCATCAATCAATAAATGCGTAAGTCCAATAATGGCGTTCATTGGTGTGCGTATCTCATGACTCATGGTGCTTAAAAAATTCTCTTTGGCTTTGGCTGATTTTTCTGCTTGCTCCTTGGCGGCTGTTAATTCATAAGTACGTTGAAATACTTGTTTTTCGAGCAACTCTTTGTCCAATTTAAGTTTACGCTCGCGTAAGAATATCAGCAGGCGAATTAACAATAGCACCGATAGTCCGGCAACAACATAAAACCAAGTTTGCTGCCAAATAGGTGGCATGATGATTATTTTTACGGACACATTATCATCGGTCCAAACACCATTGTTATTGCTTACTTTAACCCTGAAGATATATTCACCTGGTTCAATATTGGTATAACTTGCGAAACGTCTTTTTGGTGAATCAATCCAATCGTTATCAAAACCTTCAAGCTTGTAGCTGTATCTAATTTTTTGTGGATTTAAAAAGTTGAGTGCAATAAAGTCGAAAGAAAAATAATTCTGATCGTAGTTCAACGTGATTACTTTTTTGAATGCCACAGAGGTGTCGAGTTCGAACTCATTATCAAATACTTTAAATGAAGTTAAATAAAGCGGAGGGTTAAAAATATTGTCTTCCACACTATCGGGGTGAAAGGCCACTAATCCGGAAATACCGCCAAAATAGAAATAACCTTTGCTGTCGGTAAAACAGGCGTTACTGTTAAATTCGTTGGTGCAAATACCCTCGCTTTCATCATAACTTCTTAATGTATTTTGAATGATCAAAAGAGCTTTGTCGGGTTGCTGTGCAATGAGTTGCGGTTGTGGAATTGTAAATCTACAAATTCCTTTATTGGTACTGAACCAAAGGCGCTTGTGCTTATCTTCCATGATGGCATAAATAACCCCGTTGGGTAGTCCTTTTGCCTCATCAATAACAAAAAACTTTTTTGCCGAAGGAACATAAGCATTTAATCCTGAACTTGTGCCTATCCAAATGGTATGGTATGAATCTTCGAATACACATATGGCATCATTGCTACTAAGTGAATTGGGATTATTTTTAATACGGGTAAAGTGAGTGAACTCGTTCTTTGTTTTATCGTAAAAATCTACACCCTTTTGTTCGAGAGCAAGCCAAATATTTTTGTTATGGTCTTCCATCATGTTTACCACATCATTGCTTCCCAAGCTAGTTTTATCATTAGGTTGATGCTTATATTTTTTGATCTCCTTGGTTTTCGCATTGTAGATACTCAAACCCTTGTCGATATTGGCAATCCAGAATAGTCCGTCACTGTCAAGCATCATGGTATATATGGCATCACTACTGAGTGAGTTAGGATTTTCGGCATCATGCTTTAGGTTGACAAAAGATTTTTTAGCCGGATTAAACACAGTGATGCCACCTGACCTTGTTGCCAACCAGTAATTTCCTTCAGCATCTGGTACTATGGAAGAGATGAAATTATCGGCAATTGAGTTTGGATTTTTAGGGTCGTGTTGCCATACCGTTGCTTTGCCGTTAAACGGATTTATTATGTTTAATCCGCCAGATGAAGTGCCGAGCAACAGATTATTGTTGTATTCATTTACCGCCCAAACATCGTGGTCGTTGAGTGCATCAGAGACAAACGGATTGCTTTGAAAGTTTTTAAATTTTACCGAACGCTCATTAAAAATTTGAAGACCACCACCATCGGTACCAATATAAAAGATACCATTTTGACCCCTGCAAATGGTTCTAATAAAATTGGTGCTTAATGAATTATTGATTTTAGGGCTTTGAGACTGATGTCCCATTTCGCCAGTGATGAGATTGATGATAAAAATACCTTGGTTGGAGGATGCAAGCCAAAGGTTGTTATGCTTGTCAACGATGGCATTGCTGATTTCCGAAGATAGGTTTTTTATCCTTTGCGATGACTCAATAAATAGCTGTTGCGAATTAAAACTTTTGGTATGAAGTTGATAAATTGCACCGCTTTTGGTAATGATTAAAATAACATCTGACTGTTGATTGGACCTAAGGATTGCTCTGATATCATTGGTTTCACTTGTTTCATTATCACAGCTAATTGCTTTTTTGAATGATTCGGTATTTTTATCGAAACTACTGATACCGCCACCTTCGGTGCCAATCCACAACCTATTGGCATTGTCTTCATATATACAATTGATGTTGTTTGATGGGATAGAATTAACATCATTGAATTTGTTTTTGAATGACCTGAATGTTTGTTTCAGTTTATCAAATTCATTAATACCGGCATCTTTTGTTCCAATCCACATAAGCCCATCATTTGTTTGATAGATACAGGTGATGTAGGCGCTACTAGGCCCTCTGAAATTATCATGATCTTTTAAATATCGGGTAAACTGTCTTGTTTTTCGATTGAATAAATTGAGCCCTCCATCTTTGGTTCCTACCCAAATGTTGCCTTCCTTATCTTCAAACAAACAAGTGATATAGTTTGAAGAAATGCTATGTTTATTGAGTGGATCATGTTTATAAATCACAAACTCATAGCCATCATACATGTTTAAACCATCACTGGTACCTAACCAAACAAATCCAAATCTGTCTTGTATGATGGTAAAAACTGAACTCTGCGATAAGCCCTTATCAATGCTGACCTGTTTAAAACGAAGGAGATTATCAACAGTAATTTTTCCTGCCAACAGCGCATCACAAAAAGCGCAAAGCAGCAACATAACAAGGCTAATTTTTTTCAAATTATTCATTGATAGGTTTTGATGCATTAAAATCTTCATGCTCATCATACTGTTGAAATTAAGCATTCAATACTGGAATTTAATTTCAAGGGAAGGCACATGAATGAGATTAAACTAGCTTATGTATAAAGTAATTATCATTCAAATATAACAAAGAAAAAATCAAACACAAATCTAGTTATGCCACTGTGATTTGCAACACCGATTACACTTTCAAAATAGTCCAATTTCGGCATTGCCTCATTGTACTATTTTCAAGTAGTATCAGCATTAACCATTGCATATTTATTTTTTAGTTGGACTAAAAAATAAATGCAATTGGTATAAATTGTAGCAAAAATTTACCTTGGTAAGAACAAATTTGGGCCATTGCTTATTACACATGAGCATGATTACAACAAGACTATGCCTGCATTTGACTAAGTTGAACCCAAATTCCGCATTAGAAAATGCGGTTAAATTCTTCTGATATCCGCTTCAGGATGAATCCCCTTTTGGTGATATAAATGTTCGAAGAGTTGCTTTGCAAAATAAGGTGCCAGCAATACAGCTTTTGTTCCCATACCATTTAAAATAGCTAATTGAGGGAGGTTAGGGTGTTTTCCTAGCACTGGCCTACGATCTTTTGTGCTTGGTCTGATGCCTGCCTGCTGGTCAATGATTTCGATATTTGATTTAACCAGTTTATGCAACTTTTGCATAATTTCGTTGAGCCCTTCCGATGTGGTTTCCTCATTTATTTTATCCCAAACATACGTGGCACCAACCCTGTATGCACCTTCGTGTAAAGGCAAAACAAATACACCTTTATTCAACACTTGATTACCTGTATTTAAGTGCTCGATTTTTACAGTTAATAACTCCCCTTTTGCCGGAACAAAAGGTAAATTATTAAAAAAAGGATTGTTGATTGCCCTGTACCCTTCACAAAATATAAGGTATTTGGCTTTATAGTTTTGCCATTTCACACCCCCATTCATGAGCTCTATATCATTATACGAAAATGCTTCATTTACATAGCTCTCTTTTGTTTTAAGATAATCTGCCCAAGCTGTTAACATACTTTTTACATCCACATTTCCTGCTTTATTTACTGTTGCCAATCCATGATGCAGATTAATACAATCGTTAAATGTATCATCTGAAATATACTGATTAAGGTAGTCGGAAAAAGCGGGCTGTTGGGCCTTTTGGAGCCACTGTAGTTTTTCATCTTCGCCAACAAAAACTTTTACAATGGTGCGTGGCCTGTGAAATTTGGCATTACAACATTGTTCGATGTATTCGTAACTTTGATTAAGCACCGGCAACAGCTCGTCAATCAACCAGCTTTTTACTACTCTTTTAAACACAATTGGGTTATACAAACCTGCTGCCACCTTTGATGATGTAACTGATTTTTCATCATCAATTACCAATACCTTTTTATTGTTTTTTAGAAACTCGGCACTCATCAATGTACCGCTAATTCCCTGCCCAACAATAATGGCATCAACATTTTTCATCATGTGCATAAAATAAAAAAGCTGCCTGAAAAATCATCCAGGCAGCTGAGAATAAAAATTTAGCTATTAAGCAACACTTGCTCTGATAATGTTTAGTGCACCTCCGGCTTTAAACCATTCAATTTGACCTTCGTTGTAGCTGTGATTTACTGTAATTTCATCAACGCTGCCATCTTTATGATTCAACACGAGTGTAAGCGGCTTTCCTTGTGCAAATGAAGTAAGTCCAAGGATGTCGATACTGTCATCTTCTTGTATTTTGTTGTAATCTTCCTTGTTTGCAAAAGTAAGTGCAAGCATTCCTTGTTTCTTAAGATTTGTTTCGTGTATACGTGCAAACGACTTTACCAAAACAGCTCTGACACCTAAATGACGAGGCTCCATTGCAGCATGCTCGCGAGAAGAACCTTCTCCATAATTTTCATCACCTACTACCAACGAGCCAATGTTAGCCGCCTTATAAGCCCTTTGAACCGCAGGCACTGCACCATATTCACCTGTTAGTTGATTTTTAACAGAATCGGTTTTATCATTAAATGCATTTACTGCACCAATAAGCATGTTATTACTGATATTATCGAGATGTCCTCTGTATTTGAGCCATGGACCTGCCATAGAGATATGATCGGTTGTACATTTTCCTTTGGCCTTGATGAGTAGTTTAAGGCCTTTCAAGTCAACACCTTCCCATGCTTTGAATGGCTCGAGAAGTTGTAATCTGTCACTCTCCGGAGAAACCAATACTTTAACTTTACTTCCATCTTCGGCCGGAGCTTGATAACCTGCATCTTCCACCGCAAAACCTTTGGGAGGCATTTCCATACCTGTTGGCTCATCAAGTTTCACTTGCTCGCCTTTATCATTGGTAAGAAAATCGGTAGCAGGGTTAAATGTTAAATCTCCCGCGATAGCTAAGGCAGTTACTATTTCAGGGGAAGCCACAAACGAGTGTGTATTAGGATTTCCATCAGCACGCTTACTGAAATTTCTATTGAAGGAGGTGATGATTGAATTCTTCTCTTGCTTTTCGGCACCATGACGGGCCCATTGTCCAATACAAGGACCGCAGGCATTGGCCAACACCACACCACCCATTTTATCAAAGGTGCTTAAGAATCCATCACGCTCTACCGTAAATCGCACCTGCTCTGAACCCGGTGTAATGGTAAATTCAGATTTTGCTTTCAGGCCTTTGTCAACCGCCTGTTTGGCTAGAGAGGCGGAACGGGAAATATCTTCGTAAGAAGAGTTGGTGCAAGAACCGATTAATCCAACTGACAGTTTTTGAGGCCATCCGTTTTCTTTTACTGCTGCTGCAAACTTACTCAAAGGCCAAGCTAAATCAGGAGTAAAAGGACCATTGATGTGTGGTTCTAGTTCTGAAAGGTTAATTTCAATCACCTCATCAAAATATTGTGAAGGATTTGCATACACTTCATCATCCCCTCTCAAATGCGCAGCCACGCCATCGGCAAGGGCAGCAACATCGGCACGACCTGTTCCTTTTAGATAAGTACTCATTTTATCATCATAGCAGAAGATTGAAGTTGTTGCACCAATTTCGGCACCCATGTTACAAATTGTACCTTTTCCTGTGCAGCTTAGCGAGTTTGCACCTTCTCCAAAATACTCTACAATTTTATCGGTACCACCTTTCACGGTTAAAATACCAGCAACTTTTAAAATAACGTCCTTTGCAGAAGCCCAACCGCTTAATTTACCGGTTAATTTTACACCTATCAATTTAGGGAACTTAAGCTCCCAAGGTAAACCTGCCATCACATCACAAGCATCGGCACCACCCACACCAATAGCAATCATACCAAGGCCGCCTGCATTTACAGTATGACTATCGGTGCCAATCATCATTCCTCCCGGGAAAGCATAATTCTCGAGCACCACTTGATGAATAATTCCTGCACCCGGCTTCCAAAAGCCAATTCCGTATTTGTTAGATACAGAAGCTAAAAAATCATATACTTCCTTATTTTTATCATTGGCAGTTGCTAAGTCGGCAGCTGCTCCTTCTTTAGCTTGTATTAAGTGATCGCAATGCACAGTACTAGGCACAGCAACCTGAGGACGCCCCGCTTGCATGAATTGCAATAAAGCCATTTGAGCAGTTGCATCTTGCATTGCTACTCTATCTGGATTAAAGTCAACATATGAGTTCCCTCTTGTGTATGGAGCATTTGGCAATGCCTCATTGAGGTGAGCATACAATATTTTTTCGGTTAAGGTAAGCGGTTTACCGGTCATTTTTCGTGCCGCTTCAACCCTTGAAGGAAGGGAAGCATACACCTTTTTAATCATTTCAATATCAAAGGCCATAAATATTTTTTTTAATGGATTTTAGATTTGCAAAATTATAAAAATATGTGGAATGAAAAATCATGCGGCTGTGATTTCGCCACGTAAATTTTTAGAGAGATTAGTTTTTATTTCGTCAATATTGGAAAAATTACCAAACAGATACATCAACTTAGTAACAGCAGCCTCAAAGGTAATGTCGGAACCACCAATAACACCGGCTTTAAGCAGCCCTTTGCTTGTGGCGTAACGGCCTTGGTTAACAGCTCCTTGATTGCACTGAGTAACATTTAATACAACCAAATTTCTTTGTGACACCGCATTTTCAATTTCATTTAAAAACCATTCCTGTGTTGTTACATTTCCCGAACCAAATGTTTCTATAATAAGTGCTTTAAGACCATTGCTATGCAGCACACTTGATACTACGGCAGGTGTAATACCGGGAAAAAGTTTAAGCACACCAATATTGCCATCCATATCTAGTCTTAATTTAAGTTCACCCGATGGTTTGGGCATTAAACAAGGATAATTGTATTCTATATTAATTCCTGCCTCGGCCAATATAGGATAGTTAGGCGATTTAAACGCATCAAAATGCTCGGCATTATATTTATGTGTGCGATTACCTCGGTAAAGTTTATATTCGAAATAAATGGCAACTTCATTAATCACAGGGGTACCATGATTTTTTGCAGCAGCAATTTCAATAGCTGTGATGAGGTTTTCTTTACCATCAGTGCGTATCATTCCAATAGGTAGTTGGGAACCGGTAAGAATAACCGGCTTGCCTAGATTTTCGAGCATAAAACTTAGGGCAGCGGCAGTATATGCCATCGTATCGGTGCCGTGTAATATTACAAAACCATCATACAGTTGATAATTATCATCAATTATTGCCGCTAATTTTTGCCAAGCGTCAATGGTCATATCAGATGAGTCAATTGGCTTATCAAATGACTTTACCGAGAGCTCCAAATCGAATTTTTCTACCTCGGGCACCTGTTTGTAGAGATGCTCAAAATCAAATGGAACAAGCGTATTTGTTTTATTATCAAGCACCATGCCTATTGTTCCACCGGTGTATATGATTAGAATTTTTGTTTTCACACGCCAAATATTTGTATTGAATTTTTAGTGGTAATTTCAGCTACTTCAAACAAGCTACACTGCTTTATCTCTGCTAATTTTTCGGCAACATGACGTAAAAAAGCACTTTCATTTCTTTTCCCTCTGTGAGGCACAGGAGCGAGATAAGGTGCATCTGTTTCAAGCACCAAATGATCCAATGAAATGTTCTCGAGTGCCTTATCGAGGCCGGAATTTTTATAAGTAAGTACACCGCCAATACCCAAATAAAAACCAAAATCAATTAACCTGTTTGCTTCTTCTTCATTTCCTGAAAAGCAATGAAATATTCCTTTGAATGGGGTATGCTTATAAGCAGATGTTTCTTTTAGTTCGTTAAGCAATGCTGTAATTTCCGACATCGCATTTCTGCAATGTACTACAATTGGAAGCTTTCGTTCGAGTGCCCATATGCACTGAATTTTAAATGCTTTTTGTTGTTGTTTGAAGAAGGTTTTATCCCAATATAAGTCAATACCAATTTCTCCCACAGCCACAAATTGATGTTGGTTGAGTGTGTTTTCGATCAACTTTAACTGCTCTTCAATAAGATCATTTACCGAGCAGGGATGTAAGCCCATCATGCCATAACATTGCCCTTGAAAATCATGCATCATTTGAAGCATGGGTGCAATACTATCTTCATCAATATTAGGCAGAAAAAAACGCTTGATACCCGCTTGAACAGCACGTTTAATCATTTGATTTCTATCGGCATCAAATTCATTTAAGTAAAGGTGGGCGTGTGTATCGGTGAGTGTAATCACATTAAAATATTTGCGCGAAAGTAATAAATATTAACGAGGTGAAATAGGTAATTCCCAAAACGCAATTAAACCCGAAAAAATCAGTAGAAGTAACGAATGTAACGCACTAGTGATTTTATGAGGACAATCCCGCTTAGCAGGTATTTTCAATCCATTGAACCAATGGATTGAATTACATCTGTTTTAGCGATTCCGCAATTTCTAATGCGGAATATGGGATAAAACAAATTTAATTTCGAGAATTATAGTTTACCCCATGTTAATCAATAGAATTTATCCCTTTGTTTATTACAATTTAGCCAATGATTTCCCGAAATAATGCCGATAAAGTGTCTGCTACAGTTCAATCAATTGGACTGTTACAAAAAACCGTATCGGTATTACGAATATGACGCACTAGTAATTTTAGGCAAATTACACTTTCATTTTAGTTCCATTTTGGCATTTCCTTATTTTACTAATTTCAAGTAGTATCGGCATTAACTAATACTGAATTGGGGTTTTAAGAATGAATCAGCAGTAAATTTCTTTGTGCACTACATTTACGTTATTACGATAATCAATGGATTATAATATAATAGGACATTAGTAGTTTTTTTTAAAAAACCTACAATATTTATTTATTGCGGTTTCACTAAATTGTCATTCCCGTCCTTATCAATCAACTGATTCAAAGGATCTATACCAACCTTATAAGGCATTGTATTCATCACAAATTGATAGTTCAATTTATTTTTCGTCACCTTAATTCTTTTACTGAAAAGTAAACTGTCATTTTCATCTACAGCGCCCACATCAATCCAATCATTGAGCGGCACCGACTTTTCATTTCCTAAACTATCGGCATAGTATTTATTTAAATCAAGTTCCAAATTAACCAAGTATTTTTTATCCGCTGTAGGTACATACTTTGCACTTTTACAAGCATTATTATACACGGTAATTCGTTTGAATAAATCATCGAGCATGGTGTGCAAAGAGTCAGGGGTTTCTGTTTTGATAAAACTATAAAAATCGAGTGCATTGGGATATGGCGCACCTTTAAACTGATACTTTTTAATGAAGTTAGCAGCAGCACGATTAACGTTTTCCTCTCCAATATATTCCTGCAAGGCATACATCACCATGCAACCTTTACTATAATGAATATAAGATTGATTTTGATTAAACAATAAAGGTTGTTCCTTCTCTCTTTCAGCTCCGCGTCTTCCCAAATAATTATCTAGTGCATACGACAAGAATTTTTTCATTTGTGCTCTTCCGTACCTTTTCTTCATCACCATCATGGCACTGTACTCAGCCATCGATTCGCTAAATACGGTCATTCCATCAACAGGGCAACCAACTACCTGATGTGCCCACCACTGATGTGCAATTTCATGCGCAGTCACATAATAGGAGGCATCAATCGTTTTAGGATCAGTGATATCAAGTATAAACCCTATCCTTTCACTATAAGGAATGGTGTTGGGGAATGACTGTGCAAATGTACTATAACCCGGAAACTCTATAATACGCGCTTGTTTGTGTTGATAAGGACTAAAATTAGACGAAAAATAAGCCAACGACTCCTTAATTGAATTGGTCATTCTATCGATGTTATACTCATGCCCTTTGTGATAATATATTTCAATGTTTACATCATTCCAGCGGTCTCTCTTCACTTCGTATGTTGCGCTTAAATAAGAATAGAAATTGAGTATAGGAGCATCCATCTTGTAGTGGAAATATCTGCGACCATCTTTTTTCCATTCCTTTTGCAGATATCCGGGTGCAATTGCTATTTGATCTTCAACCGTACTTACAGTAGTTTCAAACCTGATCCAATCTGCATCATTACTGATATAATTGTTATTGTATTTTGACGAATCAGTGATGGCATAGCTTAATTTGCGCTTGGGTAGTTTTTCCTTTTTACGATCTTCATTACTTGAAATTTCTAAATCGGCATTGTAACCAATGATAGGAAAAATACTATTGTTGAGGAAAGTTCCGTTATCAACAATTGAAGTGTTGTCGAAACTATTTGATAAAGCAGGATAGTAAATACTGTAGCTAAAGTTCATCAACATGCTATCACCGGGCAGCAAGGGCTTTTGTAATTTGTATAAATATACTCCTGCCGAATCGTTACCAAGCACTAATTGCGCAGGAATGCCCAAATCAACTTTTTTGTCTTTGATGTAAAAGCTCTCATTCAAATTAAGCACCACAGTATCGATATGCTTCTGATGTATATTTTTCAACCACCACTGCCCTTTCATAGCAACCCCTCTTTCATGAGGAAAAATATCAACCTCATTGTTGACGCTCACCACACGCGGCTGCAATAACTTCTCATATTTTTTAAATTGCCTTTCCATGCGTGCTGAAAATTGTCGACTCTCGTTCTTTTGTAGAAATAGATTTTTGTGAGCAATCTGATGATAGGTATAGGCTCCACATGTAATAGCACAAATAACAAGCAGTGTTACAACAGCAGCTGTACTTTTATTAAACCGTTGAGCGCATAACTTCAAACGAATGGCAAGACTGGTATCGGTTCCTCTCATCCAAAACAATCCTGTAAAAACAATCAGCAAAAGCCCAATCAATAGCCAATACAAATTAAACCATTGAGCAGCTGCAAGAAAATGTCCAAATCCATTCAAATCGCTTAGCGTAAGATATGGTGAGCTCCCTAAGCGATATAAATTATTTTCAAAACCATTGCTTTCAAGCGCTATGTTGATGATATACGTGAGTATAACCACAGCATGCCCGAAAAACTTATTATTGATTAAGGCATGCACAAAAAAAGCAAACATAACCATGAAAATTTGTGTAGGTAAAATGTATAAGTAAATGTACTTAAATGATACCGAAAACTCATATATTGAGTACCCCGAGAAAAACTGAATCAATGCACATACGATAATGATCATTAGGTTGATGCCCGCCAATAACCCTATCATCCCAAACAGCTTAGCCCATAATAAAGTTTGATTGGAAACAGGCAATGAATCGGCAATTTGATTAATTTTATTGGATCGTTCGCGCCATACCAATTCGGCTGTATAAAAGGTAATAATGATGATGAAAAACAATTGAAAAGAATCAGTAGCGTACTGAATTATTTTTCCCGTAACCGGAAAGGTTGATATATCATACATCTCGGTATCAAGTGCAATATTGGAAACCGCGTTGATGATACCCAATGAAACCAACACCGTAAAAATGGGAGTTCGATACATCATTTTAGCCTCGAAAATGAATATTTTCCAAAACTGTTTAAGTGCACTGTTGGTATCGAAGCGCTTTTGAACAGGTGGCAAGTTAAGTTTATGCAAAGGTTCCTCAGCAACAACCTGCGGCTTTTTCTTTGATGAAAAAAGAGGAAGGGTGTTAAACTTAAAAAATTTGTATCCGGCCCAATAAATAATACTGCCAATGGCAATCCACAGCAAGCGGTTGTATAAAAGCGCTCCTTGAAGCGGAATGATAAATTGATTGCGCTGTGCCGGGGTCCAAAATTTGGTAATTTCTGATGAAGCATTGATGCCCATAGGGTCGAGCAAGGCAGCAAGCAGTTTATCATCTAAATTACCGGTGAGCGTATTCGATATCAAATACAAAATGAGGAACATCACTCCTTGCACATAAATGGCAAAAATATTTCTGGTTAAACTTCCCACCATAAAGAAAATAGCTCCCATAAAAAATGTATTGGGCAGCACTATGGTTAAAAATGGCTGTGTGTATGCACTTAAATTAAATGGTGAAAGTTGCTCGGGGTCAATCCATGGCATTAGCGAACCAATCATGATGCCTAAAGGCATAGCCGACATCACCAATAAGGTAATGATTAATGACCCTAAAAATCGGCCAATTAAATAAGCATTTTTAGTTAATGGACTTGTGAATAGTATTTCATGAAAGCGGTTATCAAAATCGCGGTATACAGGCACACCCATAATGGCAGAACATATCATTGCCGCAAATAAATTCAATATAACTATGGCCTGATTGATGGTGTACGGAGAGTTTATTGTTACATTTCCTTGCCCCCCTCCTATCGAAACCACATCGGTAGCTATGAATAGAAAAGCGATAAAAAATAACAACCCAAAATAGATATAAGTAGCCGGTCGATTGAGCCTATATCTGAGCTCAAATAAAAGTACTTTTATTAACATCGTAAAGGTGAGTTTAGGTTAAGAAACAATTTTATCGAAATAAACATCTTCTAAAGCAGGGGCAACAGGTTCAAAACCTAAAGTCGAATGAGCATCTTCGCCTGTAATATGAATTTCTGTTTTGCCTGCAATTAAGCGCGTAGAAATTACACGATAGTTTTGCTGATGCTGAGCAAGCTCATGCTTATCAATAATTTTACGATATACTCTACCTTTCAAAACCTCGATTAAATCAAGCGGATTCCCTTTTGCAACAACTTCTCCCTTATTGATTACCGCCATATTGGTACAAAGTTCTTTTACATCCTCTACAATATGAGTCGAAAAAATGATAATGACCTTCTCAGAAATCTCACTAAGTAAATTTAAAAAACGGTTTCGCTCTGCAGGATCCAGACCTGCTGTTGGTTCATCAACAATAATTACTTGCGGACTACCAATTAAGGCCTGTGCAATACCAAACCTTTGCTTCATACCCCCGCTATATCCACCAACATTTTTTTTGCGTACATCATACAAATTGGTTTGGCTCAATAGCGCCTTCACCAGTTCCTTTCTCTCACTTTTATTCACAATGCCTTTTAAAACACATAAGTGATCAAGTAAATCTTCGGCCGAAATATTGGGATATACCCCAAATTCCTGTGGCAAATAACCTAACTGCTTACGCATTTCCTGCTTGTTCTTCATGATGTCTAAATCGTCAAGCATGATTGAACCGGTATCGGCATCTTGCAGTGTTGCAATGGTTCGCATCAAGGATGATTTACCGGCACCATTGGGACCTAATAACCCAAACAATCCTGTAGGAATTTCAAGGTTAATATTATGCAAAGCCCTTGTACCGTTGGCATAAGTCTTGGAAAGGTTTTGAATTGTTAGTTTCATGGCATTAAGGTTTAATTTGACACTATGACGAACGAAATAAAAATAAGTTACAGCAACTTAAAATTAATCTTGCTTGATAATAGCAGCAAGCCCTTCTTCCTCAATTCTGGAAATATTTTTTGAAGCTATTAAAGAAGCAAGCAAGCCAATGATCATGACCACAAGCAATACATAGAGCATATCAAGCAACTCTACTTTTACAGGATAGGCATCAATCACAAAAGTACCTTCGGCCCCCAACCCAATGATACCAAACTGCTGTTGTATCAAGCAAATCAATAATCCAGTGATGATGCCCGCTGCTGCTCCTCTGAATGATATCAGCATACCTTGCAACAAAAAAATGTTTTTAATCGATTGCATAGAGGCACCCATACTTTTGAGTATGGCTATATCTTTTTTCTTATCGATAATCAACATGGTTAGTGAACCTATCACATTGAAAGAGGCAACAATGAGAATAAACACAAGAATGAAAAATACCGCCCATTTTTCTGATTTCATAATTTTAAAAAGCAGTTCATGTTGCTCTACTTTATTCTTAACGATAAACTTTTCGCCTATCAATCGCCTTATTTTGGGCTGCATATCTGCCTCAGCAAACTCAGGCCTCAGAAACACTTCCAATGAAGTAACCTCATTGGTGTAACTCAATAAATCTCGGGTAAACGAAACAGGCACCAAAAAATACTTTGCATCTACATCTTGCTGTACACTAAAAACCGAGTGCACATTGATGCTTCTGATATTGAATGCATCGGCTGTATTAATTAAATCGGGTTTAACCATACGATTGGGCACATAAACACTAAGCGGATATACACTACCGCCCGATGACAAGCTCAATCCAATGGCCACCCCTTGCCCTAAACTGGCAAAGGGAATGCTGTCTCTGATGAGTTCAAATGAACCGTCAACCACTAAATTTTTAAGCCGATCGATGCGTTCCACCTCGGGCGAAACACCCTTGATGGTAGCAAAAATTTGCTTGTCGCCATTTTTTAGCAGCACGTTTTCTTCGAGTACCTCACTCACTAAATTAACTTCTTGCATTTGCGCCAACTTACTCATTAAAGCAGCATCAGGAACAAATGTTTTTCCTGTTTTAGTAGTGATTACATAATCGGCATCAAAAGAGTTGTAAAGCCCGGTTACAAGAGATTCAAAACCATTGAATACCGAAAGCACCACAACCAAAGCGGCTGCGCCAACAAACACTCCTGCAGTGGCAATCCCCGACATGATGTTGATGGCGTTTTGAGATTTCTTTGCCCTGATATAGCGGCCGGCAATATAAAGTGCAAATGATCTCAAGTTGGTATACTTTTGAAAAAGATTATTTCCACGCTTTCACAATCAAACCCGTTCCTGTTGGGTGATTTGAGTGCGCATCAAGGTAATTAAGTATAAATGCAATAGGATATACCAATAAAAAATAAATGGGTAGTATAATGAAAAACAGTTTAGAAACACCTAGCATCAAAATTGGGTACTTCATACTTAAGCGCCATGCAATTTTTCCGGGAGCACCATATGAGTAACGTGCCTCTACTTTTGAAAAACCGGATTCAAGAAGTTTGTTTTCTATTTCTTTGATGTTATATCCATCACGCACATGTTCTTCTATAAATGAGGTTTCACCATCATCGTGCACATCGCTTCCGCCCTGATCGGAGGGAGTTGATATGAGTAGCATACCACCTTTATTCATGGCAGCAACGTAATTTTTAAACACCGTTACATCTTCCAAAATATGCTCCATTACATCAACACATAGCACCAAATCAAATTGCGGAGCCATTTTTAACTTAGTTAAATCGGCAATCTCAAAATTAACATGCTTATAATTAATCTGCTTAAAGAAATTACTACAATCGGCAATCTGCTCTTCTTTAACATCTACAGCAAGTATTTGCGCGTTTTTAAGATGTTTAGCCATGTAGTAGGTATACTGACCAAAGCCCATACCGGCATCAAGTATTTTTGGGCTATTAGGAGCGTTTTGCATCCATTTACGCAATTCAAGATGTATGTGCCATGCGCGCAATAAAAGTAAATCGAGCAAGCGATAAAATAGTTTCCGTAAAAAAGGCGATTGATTAAAAAAATTTCCTAAAGTGCGCTTGATAGGGTCGTATTGCATGGTTTAAAAATAGCTTGCGAAGTTAATGAATGGCAGCGGTTAGTTAAAAGTAATTTTACCGTTGGCAGTTTTAAATTTAATTTTATCGGCTTTATAGTTTACGACACGGCCCTCGTTTTTCGCAGGGGAAAAGTCGGGAAGCGTACTGATAGCTTGATTAATGGCATTAATAAGCGCAATCTCTGCGGGATTCTCTTTGTCGCTATACTTCAACAATTTTAAGCTACCCGCCACCCCTTTACAATTCACAATTATTTCAGCTACAATTGAGGCGTTACCATCGATGGCAGGCGTTGCATCCAATTTTTGCTGAAGCAATTCTTTAAAAGGAACTTTTTTTGAGCCATCCTTATAAAATGGAGGTTGATCAGCATCGGTATAGTAACTCTCATCGCCACACAAAACCGTTTGTTTGCCGCGAGCTGCCGCATAATCAAGGGAGTCGGTCCAGCGTGTTCTTTTTTGGGCAGATGCATTGTTAGCGTTGAGCATAACAAATCCACAGATTAAAATGAGCAGGTGAACAATTTTCATAGGCCAATCAGTTTCAAGGATACAAAGTTTTAAAAAATATTGATATAAAGGCATACTCAGAAATAATAAATGTTGAATATGAGCTTGCCGATAGCGAAAGTTTGCTTTAAACCCACATTTTAGCGCGCACAATAAAGGAAAGTACTTGATGCGCTGCAAACGTATGTATTGTGCGTCCTCGTTGCAAACGAGGACGAGGGGAGGGCGTCCTCGTTGCAAACAAGGGAAGGGAAATAAATAATGAACAAGAAACAAGGAATATTGAATTTGAATGATGAAGTTTTTTTTAGAAGGAATAATATTAATAAAACCTTGTAATCATCCTCGTTTGCAACGAGGATGCTGTAAGTTTGCGTTTGGAATTCGTAGTTGGTAATTTTAATTGGCTCTAATTAGCGCGCATAAAAAGGAAAGTGCTTGATGCGTTGCAAACGCATATATTGCCCGTCCTCGTTGCAAACAAGGACGAGGGGGTGATGAGGGGAAGAGCAATTGTATTATTTCAGGTAGTATCAGTATTACACTACAATCCAAAAATAAAAACGCCCCAACAATACTATGTTGAGGCGTTTAATTAAGTTGCGTGTGTGATTACTCGGCTAGCACAATTACTTTGTTTTTAAGCACTTCTACAACGCCTCCTTTAATGGTAAAGCTTTGTGTGCCTGCATTATCGGTAATTTTCACTTTGCCTGCTTTTAAAGCGCTGATCATAGGAGCATGATTATTTAAGATTCCTAACGAACCATCGCTGCCCGGTAATGAAACCGATTTGATTTCGCCTTCAAACAATTTTTTATCAGGACTTATAATTTCTAAAAACATGCTGTTTTAATTTATTTTGTTGTGCTGATATTACTTGGCTTCGGCCATTAATTTTTTACCTTTCTCGATGGCTTCTTCGATTGTACCAACAAGGTTAAACGCTGCCTCAGGATACTCATCAACTTCACCATCCATAATCATGTTGAATCCTTTGATGGTTTCTTCAATTGGCACTAACACACCTTTTAAACCGGTAAACTGCTCGGCTACATGGAAAGGTTGCGACAAGAAACGTTGAACACGTCTTGCTCTAGATACCGCTAATTTATCTTCCTCAGATAATTCTTCCATACCTAAAATCGCGATGATATCCTGCAGTTGTTTGTATTTTTGAAGAATTTCTTTTACTCTTTGTGCGCAATCGTAGTGTTCGTCACCAAGTATTTGAGGAGTTAAAATTCTAGAAGTAGAATCTAATGGATCTACCGCAGGGTAAATACCTAACTCAGCAATTTTACGACTTAATACCGTGGTGGCATCCAAATGCGCAAACGTAGTTGCAGGCGATGGATCTGTTAAGTCATCGGCAGGTACGTATACCGCCTGTACAGAGGTAATTGAACCACGTTTTGTTGATGTAATACGCTCTTGCATAGCCCCCATCTCGGTTGATAAGGTAGGTTGGTAACCCACCGCTGAAGGCATACGACCAAGTAGCGCTGATACCTCAGCACCGGCTTGCGTAAAGCGGAAAATGTTGTCGATAAAGAAAAGGATATCACGTCCACCTCCCTGATCATCACCATCTCTAAAATATTCGGCCATGGTTAAACCTGACAATGCTACACGCGCACGTGCTCCCGGAGGCTCGTTCATTTGACCAAACACCAGGGCAGCTTTTGAATCTTTGAGTGCATTTTTATCTACTTTAGATAAGTCCCAACCGCCTTTTTCCATGCTGTGCTTGAACTCATCGCCATATTTGATAACATCTGATTCGATAAACTCACGCAATAAATCGTTACCCTCACGAGTACGCTCACCCACACCGGCAAAAACTGATAAACCAGAATATGCTTTAGCGATGTTGTTTACCAACTCCATAATCAATACTGTTTTACCCACACCGGCACCACCAAATAAACCAATTTTACCCCCTTTTGCGTATGGCTCGAGCAAATCGATTACCTTGATACCTGTAAATAGTACTTCCGTAGCTGTAGATAGATCTTCAAACTTTGGCGCGCTGCGGTGAATTGGATAGCCACCTTCATTGCTAACTGTGTCAATACCATCGATGGCCTCACCTACCACGTTGAACAAACGGCCTTTAACTTTATCTCCTGTTGGCATAGTGATTGGCGCTCCTAGAGCCGTTACAGCCATTCCGCGGCTAAGACCATCGCTACTGTCCATGGCTATGGTACGCACCGTATCTTGCCCAATGTGCTGCTGACACTCTAAAATTACTTTCTGACCGTTTTCTTTGGTGATTTCCAAAGCGTCAAGGATTTGTGGCAATTTGCTATTTTCAGCATCAAAGCTAACATCAATTACCGGACCAATAATTTGTGTGATTTTACCTACTTGTTTGCTCATTTATTGTGATTTTAATTCTGTTTAAAAGTTCAGCGTGAAAAATTATGGGCGCAAAACTATACTTTTTTTGACAGATTACCTCGGTCTTTTTAAGAATAATTTATTGATAAAAACTTGCTGATTATCAGAACAATAACTGAGAACGTGCTAAATTTAACCCTAATTACTTGACCTTGAACCCACAAACTACCTATCATTTTGACCGCTTCCGCCACTTGACCAACTCGTACCAAAAAACCGATATCAAAGCGATGCTGGTAATCTGTAAAAGTGCAAGCGGAGCAACTGCCACAAATCCAAAAAAGGCGCTGAAAGGTTCAATATAAATGAGCACCCCACTCAATAAAACAGTGATGGCAATCATCACAATTACCAATTTATTGGGATAGTGTATTGTTTTAAGCACCGAGAATTGCAAAGACCTGTTTTCAAGTGTTAGAAAAATATTAGACAACACCAATGTTGCGAATACCATAGTGCGTGTGTACGCCTCACCTCCCTGCTGATTTACTGATAAACGATAGGCAAATAAAACACCTGCGGTAATCATGAGTCCTTTCACCATACTAATGCTTAGCTCCTTCATGTTAAAAAAGGATTTTGACATCAAGCGAGGTGGCTGTATCATGGCATTACTCTCCATAGGTTCATTTTCATAAATAATTGAGCAGGTTGGTCCCATAATCAATTCAAGAAAAATAACGTGAACAGGAGAAAAAATGTTAGGGTAAATCCATCCTAATACCAAGGGTATCAATACGGTTAAAATAATTGGAATATGAATGGCTATTATATACTGTACTGCTTTTTTAAGATTGGTGTATATTTTTCTTCCTACACCAATAGCATGAATCATTTTCGACAAATCATCGTCTACCAATATTAAAGAAGCAGCATCACGTGCAATAGCTGTTCCTTTTTTACCCATAGCAATTCCGATATGTGCTGCTTTAAGTGCAGGGCCATCATTAACACCATCTCCTGTCATGGCAACAATTTTATTTGATGCTTTAAGCGCATTGATCACGCGTAATTTTGCTTCAGGAAACATACGTGTAAAAATATTAGTTTGCATGGTAGCAACCTTTAACTGCTCATCGGTGAGTTGCATGGCATCTTCTCCCGACAGCGCATGTTGAGTTCCGTGAAAGTTTATTTTTTTAGCAATTGCCGCGGTTGTAATTGCATTATCACCGGTGATAATTTTTACATTAATTCCGGCATTATAAAATCCTTGCAATACCTCATTAATATTGGCTTTGGGCGGATCGTAAAATGCAACCAATCCAATAAATTTAAATGCAAACTCTTCCTGATTTTTTGGAAAGTTTTGATCCATATGCTTGGCTTGCCCTACGCCTAAAACTCTGTATCCCTCTCCTGCAAATTGATCTATTGCTGCATGTACTTTTGCTGCCTCCTGATCTGATAATTGGCAAACCTTGATCAGTGCTTCGGGAGCACCTTTACAAGCCACAATCATTTCGCCATTGGGCTGCCTAAAAATATGTGTCATCATAGGCGGTTTGCCTGAAAGAGGGTATTCGTGTACAAACTCATAGTTCACTCTTTCATCAATATCAACCATGTTGGCATACGCCTTATGCAAAGCAATTTCCATTGGATCAAAGGGCTCGGGTTCACTACTCCACATGGCCATCGAGATAATTTCATGCGACTGACTTTTCGACACATCATGTATGTCTGCACAGGTATTGCTGCCATGTAAATATATTTTTACGAGCTCCATCCTATTCTCTGTGATGGTACCTGTTTTATCTATACAAATAACCGAAGCACTTCCCAATGTTTCAACAGTTTTCATTTGCTTTACGATGATGCCCATTTTCATCAGTCGCCAGGCACCAAGCGCCATAAAGGTGGCAAACGCAACAGGAATTTCCTCAGGTAAAATACTCATTGCTATTGTAAGTGCTTTGAGCAAGCTTTGAACGAATTCCTGAGTATGAAAATAATTAAAAGCCCATACGAGAAAGAACACAACACCTCCAACAAATACCATTTTTTTGACAAACCGATTGATTTGTAATTCGAGTGGTGTTTTTTCCTCGGGTATGTTGTGTAAGCTGAGTCCTATTTTACCCATTTGTGTGTTTGCACCGATAGCAGTAACTTGAATAATGGCTGAACCACTCACAACATTACTGCCCTGCATCGCAAGATTATTCATTGTTTTAAAAACAGGCATCGATTCACCGGTAAGCAAGGCTTCATTGACAGAAAAATCGTGCGATTCTACCACGATACCATCTGCAGCCACATAGTCGCCTTCCTCGGCAAGTAAACAATCATCAATTACCAATTCGTGTACAGGCAACTCCATTTTTTTACCATCGCGAATTACCTTGCAGTTGGGCCTTGTGTATTGCTTCAATAATTCAATGGCATTTCTGCTTCTTCTTTCTTGATAAACAGAAATAGCTGACACGAATAATATGGCCACACATAAAAAAATACCATCATCAATTTTACCGCTTATGAAGTAAATGAATGAAGAAATCAATAGCAATATTACCATTGGCTCTGACACCAAACTGAGTAATAGTTTAAGAAAGTGATACTCACTTTTTTTCTCGCTTGTATTTGTCCCGTGTAGCAGAGCAGATTGCTTTACTTCATCACTTGTAAGTCCCGATATTTTCCATGAATTTTGGCTCATAATTAATGAAGATGTGCACAGTTATACCATAAACTCATGGGCTAATTTATAAGAAGTAAAGGCATAAGATGATGCCAAATCAACACAACAAAGATATTAAGTTAGCGCAGGGGTGCGCATTTATTTTTAAAATAAAAACACTATTTTGGTTCAAAATATTTTGATATGGATTACAACCTTTTATTACTAGCGCTTGCTCCGGGTCTTGCTATCATGATTTTTGTTTATTGGAAAGATAAACTCGATAGAGAACCCAGAAGGTTATTGATATTAGCATTCTTATTGGGTTGTTTCAGCATCTTGCCTGCCATCATTTTCAATTTGTTTCTATCGTTGGTATTGAATGTTGAGGTTAGCCATTCTATGTCTGTAACCTTTGCCTATGCTTTTTTTGTGGTTGCCCTCTCAGAGGAATTCAGCAAGTTTATACTTTTAAGTGGCGTATTATTCCCAAGGCCACAGTTTGACGAGCCCTACGATGGCATTACCTACTCTGTGATGATTGGGATGGGATTTGCCACCCTTGAGAACGTGATGTATGTTTTTGAGGCTGAAGATGGTTACAGGATAGGTTGGCTGCGCGCTTTTACTGCTGTTCCTGCACATGCTACGTTTGCTGTGGCCATGGGTTACTTTGCCGGGTTGGCAAAATTTAATGCCGAAAAGAAATTTCTTTATTTGTTATCGGGCCTATTGTTGGCTATATTTTTGCATGGCTTTTATGATTTTTTATTGATGCAGAAAAACTATCCAATCATTGCCTTTGGTGCATTTGTTTCGGTTGGGATATCCATCTATTTTTCAATAAAAGCCATCAAACTACACCAAAATATTTCTCCTCATCGAGAGAAGGAAAATTTTTTGAATTGATGAGAAATGGCGTACTATTATATTTTTTTCCAGATTGATGCAAGTCTCTCATTCTTCGGATAATTGTTATACTTATTCCGATACTCATTTTCGATATACTTAATTCGTTCATCAAGCAAAGGGTGCGAACTTAAAAATTCGGGTACATCTATCGAACCTGCGTTTTTTTCTTTTAAATGTTTAAAGAGATTTACCATACCACTAGGATTCACACCTGATGCAATCAATAATTTTAATCCGTTTCGATCTGCTTCTTCCTCAAGCGCTCTTGTATAGCTTAGCGATTTTATTGTATGCGCATTTTCAAGAAGTACCCCCATGATTCCATTGATATCTGAAAGCACAATGGAAAGTATCACATAGGTTCCTAAGTTTCTGAACAAAGAACGAGTGGTGTGCTTAAAGGAAATGTGCGAGTATTCATGACATAGTAAGGCCGCAAATTCTTCCTCTGAATTCATTTGTTGTAATATTTCATCATACACTACAATGTTGCCACCGGGCAGTGCAAAGGCATTTTTTATAGGAGCGTTTACAACTGTGATGTGAATGGGATAGTTGCTTTTGTATTTTAATGCTTAGCGCCCTAATGCAAATGCGCGATTAAAATTCTGGTTACATGAGGAATAAAAAATTTACACAATTATTGCTTAATATTGCAGTCCTATTAAGCAAATACATGAAAGACAAGGCAGTTTTTATTGCAAACATAACAAGTGGTATCACAGTTGGTGTTGCCAACTTGTTTGACTTGTTGGGCTTCGCTAATTTGCTTGATAGCACCTATAAAAACGGTTCAGAAACTACTGCACAAGCTGATGCAATAGGCATATCATACTTCAAATTTAAAACAGTAAAACTTGAGCATGATGTAAGAGGCAGGTTAAGAGAAATAAATTTTAATGGCATCAATAGTTAAATAGCAAGTGGGACTATTCAATAAAGGAAAAGATAATTCAGAAATGTCATTTTTAGAGCACCTAGAGGCACTCAGGTGGCATTTGATGCGTTCGGTAATTGCGGTACTCCTTATTGCAATATGCTTGTTTTTTTATCGCGAATTGGTATTCGATTATTTTTTGTTTGCCCCCAAACACCCCGATTTTTGGACATATCGCATGCTTTGTTTGCTCAGCGATTATTTAAACATGGGCGATGCATTGTGTATCAAAGAGCTCCCTTTCGATTTGATTAATACCGAGCTATCGGGACAGTTTACCATGCATATATGGGTTTCTTTTGTAGCCGGATTCATTCTTGCTGCGCCTTATGTATTATGGGAAATTTGGCAATTTGTAAAACCTGCTTTGCATGATAAAGAGAGAAAATATTCTAAGGGTGTGGTCATATACAGTTCGCTGCTTTTCTTTGCCGGTGTGCTTTTCGGCTACTATGTAATTGTGCCGCTGTCGATTAATTTTTTAGGCAGCTATCAGGTAAGTGCCGATGTAAAGAACATGATTGCCATGGACTCCTTTGTATCTACAGTAACCACCATCACGTTTGCATCGGGGCTTGTTTTTGAACTGCCCATTGTCATTTATTTTTTAACTCAAATAGGATTAATGACGCCACAGTTTATGCGCACCTATCGCAAGCATGCTACAGTGATTATTTTAATTGTAGCGGCCATCATTACGCCATCGCCTGATGTAACATCGCAATTGCTTGTTGCATTCCCACTTTATTTGCTTTACGAATTGAGTATTTACGTGAGTATGTACGTAGTAAAGAAAGCAGAAAAAGAGAGGTCATCTTCCTAAACTATTCACAGTTATGAGTCAAACACCCGAAGAATTCAATGCCTACAGAAGTAAAATGAATGAACGCATTTTAGGGCAAAATCATAAACTAATCAATCGATTTTTTAATCTTGACACCAACACTTATGCCCCAGGTGCTTTACCTGTAAAAACCAAAGAAATGCTAGGGCTTGTGGCAAGCATGGTATTACGTTGTGATGATTGCATCAGATACCATGTAGAAAAATGTTTCGAGGAAGGTGTGACGGAGGAGGAAATATTTGAAATTTTTGCCATTGCCAATTTGGTTGGTGGAAGTATTGTAATTCCTCATTTTAGAAGAGCTGTAGAGTTTTGGGACATGCTAAAAGAATCAAAAAAATAATACCATGAAAACATTTCAACCACCATACGAGAAACACATTTTTATTTGCACCAATCAGCGTGGTGAAGGACAGCGGATGTGCTGCGGAGAAAAGCACGGTACCGATTTGATTGCTGCATTCAAGCAAGCGGTGAAGGAGAAAAAAATCCCTGTTCAAATTCGTGTGCAAAGAGCAGGTTGTTTTGATATTTGCGAAGTGGGGCCCAATGTTATTGTGTACCCCGAGGGCGTATACTATGGTAAAGTGTCGTTAGGTGATGTAGCTGAAATTGTTGAGGAACATTTACTCAACAACCGACCGGTAGAAAGACTGCGCTTGAACTTTGCAAGGTAGGTGCTATCAAAAATAAGCTGTTTACACATCCTAACTTTTTTGCAGGAAGCATGAGTACTTAAAGGGCTATGCTCAATTGCGATTACTCAATCGAAATAAAAGTGTTATGAGCTCTCGTAATTCATAAGATCTTTTAAAGGTGTATTAAATCATTCATTGTAAATGAATGATTTTAGTATAAATTGCTCATGAGGAATGCATGTTTCTTAAACCTGAATAATCAGTTGAAGTTATATCTTTCCTCATTATAGATTGGTCCATGCGTTTGTGGTATAACCTCTATTCCTTACAATTAACCTTATCGGCAAACAGGTTGTGATTTTTATAAAAAATGGCAATCGTTGAGGAGTCATTACCAAGGTAATCAAACAAAATCATGTTCTTTACTTGAGTTTCATTATAAGCAATACGATTGATATAGTAATTTTCCTTTTTAAAGAAATAAGAGGTATAACTTTTTCCTGCTTCATCAAATTTCTTTGTGTTAAATATCTTGATACTGCTATCGGTTTGCATGAGTTGATCAATTAATTCGGGCGTATCAGCAGTGCTCATCGAGATGTAGGTATATCGTTCTCCGGCCGTAATTACCCTATTTAAAATTAAATTACCGCTGTCAATAGCCAAGTGTTTTTTATAAAATTCTAATTGAACTTTGGTGATTGAAATTTGCTTTTCATTTTTCCCGGGTTTCAAACATTCGAAGTATCCAAATGAGATGGTATTCTTCTTATTTGTGCAACTGTTAAAGCAAGCTGTAACTATTAATGCGAAGATGATTTTTTTCATAATGAGGTTGTAAATATCTGCTAAAAAAAATGAGCATCGTTTTTAAAAAGATGCTCATTTTTTGCGTTTTTTTCTAATTATTCTCTGTTTGTGATGGTCTCGTAAGTCCAAAAAATACGGAGTATGTTTGTAACTTTGGTATCTATCGTAGCAATTTGGGTGATAAAATCATTTATAGCTGCTGCTTGTAACCTACAGTCGGCATCAAAGGCAAAAATGTTAAAGTAAACTATACCAGCAGCGCATCCTGCTTTGGTACCTGCAGGATTTTGGTTTAATATTGAAGGGGCTTTATAAGTACAAGATGCGTATATCAAGGCTAGAGCAGCGATAACGAATAAGGACTTTAATTTTTTCATCATACTTAACAAGTAAATTTTAATCAAACTTAGAAATTAGAAGAGAGCACAGATGAGGGACAAGCAAAATTATTTCAACACATATCTAATGGTAAGTGCCCCATCAAACCAAATTAAATTGTCGGCAGTAAAATTTAACTCGGGCTTGATATTGATTCCAAGGTTGAGCGGCACGTCCTTGAGTGTGTATTCTAATCCCAAAATAGCGTCTATTCCAATGTTGATGTGCGTGCCTAAATCATTATAAAAAACATTTGCCCTGCGCCCATTGATAAACTTCACGTGTGCACCTGCACCATAATACCAATCGAGCTCATCAATATCAAATGGATGTCGGTTGTTAAATTCATAAAGCACTGTAATGCCCGGTCCGTAATTGAAATTGGCAATTCCCTCTACCATATTTTTATCGGTAAGATAATGCTTGAGTGTTATCCCGTAATTATAACCGGCATTTAATCCAATTGCGGTACGATAAAGTTGGGGCTGCGCCACTGCGCAAGTAATAGTTAAAATCAGGACCATTACTCCTGCAAATAATTTTTTATTCATTGATTTAACATTTATAATTGGCTACAATAGGCATGCGTCTGCCCATTCCAAAGGCCTTAGGGGATACTCTGATAACGGGAGCGGCCTGCTTTCTTTTGTACTCGTTCTTATTTACCATATTGATGATTTTCTTCACCAACTCAAGCTCAAAACCTTGCGCAGCTATTTCATCTGCCGACTTTTTATTTTCGATATACTGAAATAAAATTTGATCCAACAAATTGTATTCGGGTAAGGAGTCGGAATCTTTTTGATTAGGTCGCAATTCGGCAGATGGCGGTTTGATGATGGTATGATGTGGAATAATTTCTTGCTCACGATTGATGAAATGACATAGGTCATACACCTCTGTTTTATATACATCACCAATTACCGAAAGCCCTCCGCACATATCGCCATAAAGCGTTCCATAGCCAACAGACATTTCACTTTTATTACTTGTGTTCAATAAAATGTGGCCAAACTTATTACTCATTGCCATCAGGATCACACCTCTTAATCGCGCTTGAATATTTTCTTCTGCTAAATTGAAAGTTGTATTTGAAAACTGCGGTGATAATGTTTTTAGCAATGACTGAAAGCTATCCTCAATTGGCACTATTTCATAGTTACAACCAAGGTTGTGGGCAAGCTGTTTGGCATCATCAATACTGTGATCGCTGCTAAATCCAGAGGGCAGCAACACCGGCAATACATTTTCTTTACCTAATGCTGCAACTGCAATAACAAGTGTGAGTGCTGAATCGATTCCACCACTTAAACCCAGTATGGCTTTTTTAAATTGTTGTTTCTTGAAATAATCGCTGACTCCGCAAACCAACGCATCAAAAATCAATTCACTTTTTGAAGGCAAAGTAATGTTTATTGACGCTTTAAGTGTGCTATCGAGAAGATTGATCACACGCAAATCCTCTTTAAAAAAAGGAGCGTTATGTAGCATCTCACCCTTACTGTTGAAAGCGCATGAGCCCCCATCAAATACCAATTCGGTTTGCGCTCCGCAATGATTTACATAAAGTAAGGGCAGCGCGTATTTTTTTGCATTACGCTGCAGCACTTTTAATCTTGTTTGATGCTGCACATAGCTAAAAGGTGATGCTGCTATATTAATCATACAATCAGGATGAAACGCCATTAAAGCAGACATAGGGCTCATGGTGTACATCTTTGAATGATTGAGCGGGGTAAATGTTTCATCCTGCTCGTCCCAAAGATCTTCACAAATAGTCAAGGCAATTTTGTGTCCTTTGTATTCAATAATTTCAAACGTCTTGTTGGGCTCAAAGTAGCGATATTCATCAAATACATCGTAGTTGGGCAACAATGTTTTTTTGATGATTTGACTTACCTTTTTATTGGATAAAAAATAGGCCGCATTGAATAATTTCTTCCCTGTATCGGAATCGTTGATGGCAGGCGCACCTACAATGGCTGCAATACCATCGCAATGAGCCGCAATTTTGTGCATGTAAGATAAATTATCCTGAATAAACTGATTAGATTCTAAAAAGTCGAGCGGAGGATAACCGCAAAGCGCAAGCTCGGGAAACACAATGAGATCGGCTGCTTGCCGTTTTGCTTCCTGAATGTGGGTAATAATTTTTTCTGCATTTGCATCAAAATTCCCAATATGAAAATTTAATTGAGCCCAGGCTATCTTCATTTCAATACATTAGTTCACGCGTGAGGCCACAGGTAATAGGAAAAATCTGTTTAAAACAATACACCAATATTTATCTGAAAGAAATTAGTTTTTGCATTTTGAACAAATGATTGTCTCTTTGTTTTAGAAATCATATTTTCAGATTCTTTCTTTAACACATTGGTGAAACCGTTTTGAAAGTTTAAGCTTACAAATACTGATGTGGAGCCGGCTATGCGGTATTCGGCACCGGCACCTACATTGAGGCCGGCCCTAAAAAAGTTCATATCCTTGGTTACAATTAAATCAGGAATTTCATAGGCATTGGTAACTGCAATTTGTCTGCTTGTCCCCGAAGTTGAGTCTTTATAAGTAACAAGTGTACCAATATCATTGGCCTTCACCTTGGCTCTGATAGAGAGGTTGATTCCAAATAATCCAAAGTAGGTAAACCCTCCTACTTCAGGTGTTTTCATTTTCAACAACACAGGAAGATCCACATAGGTGATGCTGTAGGTGCGTCTTGTTAGAAAAAACTTATCTGAGGTATTTGCCAGCGGTATGGTGTATTCAGATGGGTCGTAGTATACAGAGTCGGCCGGATTAGTAAAATTGAGCTTACCGCCCGAGTAGTTTACTTCTACTCCCGTACAAAAACTTGCCACGGAAGTAAGTCTGAATTCGGAAGTAAGTCCGTAAGCAAATTTGAGTGCTGCACCATCACTGTCAAGTTTTTTGGTATCATCAGATTTCATCCATGCAATAGAAGGAGCCATTTTTAGACCAAATCGGAACTTTGAGTCGGCAGGGCCATCACCGGCAAAAATTTTACTCACCAACACAAAAAAACTTATAGCAATTAAGAAAACCTTTTTCATACTTTTGGCTGTTTTTAGTTTAGTACAATATTAAGTATTAATTTGAATGAAACAGGTTGCCAATGTTTTTTTGTTTTTAACACTGCTTTGTTACTTCGCGTGCAATAATCCCACTGCGCACAAGGTTCCTGAATCAGTGGCTGAACAGGCATTTGACCTTAAAGTAAACAGGTTTGATAAAGATTTGTTTGCCTTAAAGACCGATAGTCAATCGATTCCACAATTCAAGAAATTGGCAAGCGCATACCCCGACTTTTTTTATTTGTTTACCAAAAGAATCATCAATATTGGCGATTCGTTCAATCCTCAAATGCCGGGTTTACTCCACGGATTTTTACATGACCGATATATTAATGAAATGTACCAAGAGGTGAGCAAGCAATATGCTGATTTAAGTGAATACAACCGCGATTTAACTGCCGCTTTTAAAGCATATCATTATTTTTTTCCTGAGGCCAAAATTCCTGAAATCACCTACTTTGTTTCGGGATATAACTATGCATCAATTACCACTGCTACCACACTTGGCATAGGACTCGAAATGTATTTAGGGAATCGCTACGAACCCTATACACTGTTGGAAATACCAGCTTACAAGCAACAAATGATGTGTAAAGAATATATCGTGAATGATGCCCTGCAATCATGGATCAGCACTGAATTTGAAAAAGAAGAAGACTACAAAAGTTTGTTGCATCAAATGTTGTTTAGAGGAAAGGTGATGTATACCATTGAAAAATTATTACCCGATATGCCCGACAGTATCAGGATGGGCTATACGGCAGCGCAGCTGAAGTGGTGTAATGAATTTGAACCCAAAATTTGGTCGCATTTTGTGGAGAAAAAATTGTTGTTTGCTGCATTCAGGGGTGATAGCTTTAAATACATCAATGAAGGCCCATTTACTGCCGGTTTACCTCGCGAGTCACCCGGAAAAATTGGTGTTTGGGTAGGTTATCAAATCATAAAAAAATATGCCGAGCAGCATCCGGAAGTTTCGCTCAAGCAACTTTTTGCCAATTACAATGCACAACAGCTATTAACACAATCAAAATACAAACCTAAATAAGTTATGAAAACCTCATCAATAAACATCAAAGTAGTAACCGATATTAATCATATGGCAGAGCATATCAGCTGGGAAGCCACCGACTCGGGCGTTGAAGGAGAAAATGATTCAAAAGGCATGATGCTTGCATTTTGGGATGCGGAGCAACAAAACACCTTAAAAATTGATTTGTGGACCAAAGATATGATGGTTGAGGAAATGAAATTATTTATTTACCAAACCATGATCAGCATGTCGGCAACACTGGAACGCGCTACAGGAGATGCATCTGCAGCAACAGATATCAGGGAGTTTTGCAAACACTTGGCACAAAAAATGGAGATTGAAACTACTCCACCAAAAAGTTGATAAAACCCTTATAAATTGGTTCTACTGAGTATGTCAATCAACTATACCGATTGCCAATATGCCAACTCTTTTACGCTTACCTTTTGAATGAGCCCCTGATGATTTAATTTTTCTAACTCTGCATCTGCGGCAGGTTGGTCAATACTCAATAAAAATGCAAATTCCTTCTCGGTCATATTGTTGTATAGCTTAAATAAGTCTGCAGGAGTAGGCAAATTGATGTTTTTCTTGGCATCGGGAACGTATTTCAAGATTGTTTGCTCAATAATTTCATAGGTTTTAAGACCTTTTAAAATTTCTGACTCCATGCCCTTTCTTTCAAAGATTAATGTTGGGAAAACACGAATATTCAGCTCGTTTGCCTTTGCTAAATCTTTTTTAAAATCATCGATTCCTTCTTTCTTCATGTTTTTTTGCAAGAGTGCTGCATCTAATCCGCAAAACAGGGCAGCCCTCTCTAAATTCTCCCAGTTATTGATGTTCTTTTTCTCCATAAACAGCATTTCTTTCAATCTTCTTAGAAAGAATATGGCCTTATCTTTATCTTGTAATTGCGCAGCTTTAAAAGCAATACAAGGCGGGTAAGATGACATTAAAGGATCTTCAAGCCATATATCACCATCTATTGGAATTTTTTCTTTCCCTCTAATCTCTTCCCATAGTTGGGCTGCATCAGTAGGTTTTGTAATGCGCTTATCATCAAAATTCTCCCAACTTGGCAGTAGCCCCCCCATGTGATAATCAATCTTAATGTAATCATCGTATTCCAACAATAGTTTTCTGAGCAATGGCTGCAGCACCCAACAACTTGAGCAAATAGGGTCAGTAAAGTAAGTGATGGTAAGCGGCTTTTCTATTGCTTTTTTCTTGGCTTTGTATTTATCGGAAATGAGTGGTAAAATAAAACCTCTTTCACTGTATTTATCAGGCTCGAGAAATATTTGTTTTAAATCTCTACCTTGTTGAATATGGTTAACAAGTTCATTACTGCGCTGATCATAATACATTGCAAAAGCCATTTGAATACTTTGTGTACTTGCCAAACATTCAGTTAATACGGCAGCATCTTTAATGGCATTGGTAGTTCCCGAACTGGTAAAGGGAAGCGCCAAATGTGCCGCATCGCCAATCAATACCACATTTTCTTTATGAAAAGTTGGAAGCAAATCAAAATCGTGGGTATTCCAAATGTATGAAGTATCAAAATTATTCCCATCCAACACATTTTTAACTTCCTCAGGAAATTCTTTCAGCATAGCATGACAAAATTCTTTTAGCTGCTCCGGTGATTGAACATTGTAGTCCTTTTCGAATCTACTATCGTACTGCATAAACCAAACACATTCATTATCAGTTGCTGGAATAAAACCACAGGACAAGCCCATCTGAGCGCTCTGAAATTTTTGAAAGATGTTATACTCTGAAGATTTGGAATAGGCAGATATGCCAACAACTTCTTTCACTTCAACGGGTGTATAGGTCGTTGGTCCAAACAGCGCTTTTCTTGTGGCTGAGTTACTGCCATCGGCTCCAATAAAAATATCACTTTCAGCGCTGATGCCATTTTTAAAAACCACGGCCTTTACTTTTTCTCCCTCGTATTCAAAATGCGAAAAATCACATCCAAACTTAAGCGTATCGCTATTATAAAATGATACTAAATAATTGATTAAATCAACTCTTTTAATGCAATACCAATCATCAAGCCCAATTTTTATGAGTTGCTCGTTGTTGGGGCGCTTAAAACTGAACAAATCAACCTTTTTTGCAGGAATATCTTTACTGTTTTTATCTGTAAACGATTTCAAATGATTTAAACCATCTCCATTCATTAAAAATGCATGACCTCTGGTTTGCACCTCACTTGTGCGCTCGAACACTGTTACTTCATGGCCATTTTTTTTCAAGAAAATTCCTTGTGCCAAACCTGCGATTCCGCCCCCTATAATTGTTACTTTCATAAATTTCTTTCGATTCGATTGATAGACTCTGTTAATAATTCTGCTGATGTCGCAAAGCTGATTCTGATATAACCCTCAGCTCCGCGTCCAAACCATTTGCTTAATCCCGGCACTACAGCCACCTTTGCCTGTTCCAACATTTTTAAATGAAATTGTTCAGCACTCATGCCTGTTTGAGTGATATCAATAAAACTCACATAGCAACCCTCGGGTGGAAGTGTTTTTAATCCCGGAATTGTATTGATGCGCGCAGTAATTAAATCACGCATTTGTTGTAGATGATCAACAAACTCTGCTAACCAATCTTGCGCCTCATTTAAAGCTGCTGCTGCAGCAATTTGACCCAAAGAATTGGCTCCGTGAATAGTTGATTGATGTAGTGAGTGCGCAAATATACTTTCAAATAAAGCTTTATTGCTTGTGGCAATAAATCCAATTCTTAATCCTGCTAAACCATATGATTTACTAAATCCGCTTACTGTTACAACCTGATTAGAAATTGAATCGGACAAACTGCCTATGCTCGTAAAAACATGTGGCTTAAAAACAATATCGCTCCAAATTTCATCAGATAAAATAATGATATTATGCTTCAACGCAATCTTGCCCAATTGCTCCAATTCGCTTCGTTTGAAAACTTTTCCTGTTGGATTAAGCGGATTGCATAGGCAAATCAGTTTTGTTTTTGGTGTAATCAATTGTTCCAACAACGAAAAATCAACTGTTTGTGTACTAGGTGGAATAGGAAAACGTATAGGCTTTGCACCAATATTTTCGATGGCATATTGAAACAGAAAATCAACCGGATCGAAGATGATTGCTTCATCATTTGGGTTGAGCATTGTTTTGCAAACTAAATAAATTCCAAAAGCAGCACTGTCAACTGGCAATATGTGAGCAGGATCAACTAAATAATTTCTTTTTGACTTAAGAAACTGATGTACCGCTTCTTTGAACTGTGGTAATCCTTCGGCAGGTGCGTATGAAAAATATCCTCCTTTGGTATAATTTTCTATGGCAGCCTGCACCATTGGAGGGCATTTAAAATCGGGGTCTGCGGCAGTTAGCGGAATAACATCTTTGGGAACAGCAGCCCATCTTAGATTATAGGCCCGCTGTTGCAAAAGTTGTATATCAATTTGTGTATGTTGAAAGGTCATATAAACATCATCAGTGTGAGTGTGCCGTTATACGCAAAACTTTTAAAAAGGTTGAGCTAAAAGTATTTAGAATGCAATTCAACGATAATTTAAAGATGTTTATCTAATTCCATTGGGTATCTCATAAATTACATCAGCTAAAGTTCTTATTTCATCTATCAACTAGAGTTTTAGTACTTTTTTTTTGCAACAGCAATCATAAGCTAATACCGATTACACTTTCAATATAGTCCCATTCCGGCATTGCCTCATTATACTATTTTCAGGTAGTATCGGTGTCTAATAATTCGAAATCATACTGTTTGATGTGGTACTTAGTAATTTTGTTTTCGCTAAAGGGCGCATGAAAAAAGGAAAGTATTTGATGCGTTGCAAACGCATATATTGCCCATCCTCGTTGCAAACGAGGACGAGTGGTGGGAAATTAAATGTGCCCCAAAATAAATGCAATTGGTATTATATGGTGGCCCGCTTTAAAATTACTCGCAGTATGCTCGATGGTAAAATAATTGATTCCGTTAGATAAGTGTTAAACGCTTACTGCATTATTTGGTGTAATCCTAAATCTTGCGCACTAATGCAAGATGAATTGGTTTAATGCCTCAATTACAATATTGGCATACTTAACTATATGCTGCCCAGGAATGTTTTCCCAGTACTTATTTTTTAAAATTAATGATTTTGACGCATTGGCAGCGCCCGAAATATGCGGAATACTAATCACATTCAACATCTCTTCCTTTTCAATTGATGGCTGTATAGTATTAATTTGAAGCCCCCCGAATGATGTGTTTTCCGACCAAATGTTTAATTTCTTATCATACAAATTAAGCAATGCATTTCCTGCATTATTTCCTAAAGTCAAGATAACAGACGGGCTAATAATTTTGATTTCCTTTTGTAAGATTTCGGCATGAGCGGGAAGACCTCTATATGTTTTTAAAGCATTACTTTTAGAGAAAACTGTGTTGCCTTTTTTATCCTTTTTATTTTTTTCGATGTAAAAAAATAATTTAAAGATATCGGTCACGTAAATATTGAAGTGCTTAAGAATTTCACTAAAAAACTCAGCATTGGCATCGGTATTATTGTCAATTAAACTAAAGGGAGCCCAAAATCCAACCTGTTTCAACAAACTTCCTTTGTTTCTATTTTTATACGCGATATGCTTACCTAAATTCTCTTCATTGGGGACAGGCGGTAATGCATCCATAGCACAGACCATAACCGTAGGTGCATTTTTTTTTGATGAACACTCCAAGTAAATTGGCAAATCGGTTGCAAATGACAGCGCTGTATGCCTCTCATTTACTTGATTAACAATAGCTAAATAATTTGGATTTAAGGCTGAAAGTTCTGCAAAACTCAGTGTGTTTCGGAGTTCCTTTTTTTGTATTTCATTCAATACTTTGGAGTACTCCAATAACTCATTGTAAATTAAGGACAATCTCCCATTACCGCAATTAACAAAACTGCTCTCCAACAGTTCTAACAGTTCATGTTGCTTGTTATGTAATGTAATTTCTATGGCCTTAAGGAATGATGTGTTATGAAAATGCTTTTACATAGGACATTGGGCAAATATAATCTTGCCTAAATTCAGAAATAACATCCTTATAATTTTCAATGTTAATAGGGTCACGATAATTGGTATAAAAATCTTTGAGGCATTCAACATCATTTTGAACAGGCATTTCATTATGCCATAAAAAAGTTAAATCACATGTGTTTATTTTGACAACTCTTAATGCATATGCTGTATCATTCTCCATTAAAAATGAATCTGCCTTGCCAATATAATCACAACAAAATTCCAACACATTTTTGTCCATTATAATATTGTGATAATCATCAACAATAATTCTGTCATCAGCAACACCAAAACTCAAATTTTCAAATGCGTTACTAAAAGTAAGTTCAACCTTACCTCCATTTTCCTGCACCACCTCAAAAAATATTATCATTTTACCGGAATTAAATGGGGTTAATGATTGCTGATTACCATCCCACTTACCGCGCATTGTTCCTTTTTCGAGGCCGCTCTTATATTTTCCAATAAAACGATCATTTGAAAGGAAAGTCCATTCAAAAAGTCCATGATCTTTTTTATTTTTCCATATGCCCTCTACCTTATTTCCGATTAATTTACCACTACACACACCATCATCTTGATAGGTAGCGGTAACGTTATCGCCATTTTGAGCAATAGTTAATTCACCATGTTGTGTTTTGTACGTGCCTGATAAATTCACCTTTTTATATTTATCCATTTAATAAGAAATCTAAATTAATGTCCCTTGACTCATATTCCAACTCAATCCCTTTATCTCTATGCCAGCTTTCATCAGGAAGCACTAGTTCATTATCATAGAACATATAGTTTGCGATTGTCGTCAATGAGTTTCCTCTGAAATCACCATAATTGGCGTGTGAAAGGAAAAGTAATTTAGACAGATTAAAATTTTCTACTTCAAGGTAGTAGGAATAATCAATAATATCATCATGCATTATTGTTATGCTAAAATCTCGATCGCTGATTTCTTCAAATGCTTGGGGAGAAAACCACGCCTCGCAGAACATAACCCCTTCCTTATTGATTCCAACTCCAAGATCATCGGGCAGACCAAATTCTCCTGAATTTTTTCGAATAAATGCTTTAAGGGTATCAAAGATTTTATTTTCAAATTCATCAACCGGAGTATCTTCAGTATGATAACCTTTTACTACTTTTGAAAAATCTCCAAAACTGCTACTTTTATGGATTTCCTTACCGTTCACTAATATTTGAATACTGCAATCGTCCTCAAAAAAAGTAATAAATCCTGTACCCCCAGCCCAATAGTCGGCAGTATCAAAAAGTGCATCATACAAACCAAAATGATCTAAATCATATTCCAATATTTCTTGATATAGTGCATAAAAATTGGGACATTTATCCTCTAGTTCAGATAGAGCAATAAGGTTAGTAAAATTTTCTCTTTCTGTATCTTTATCTTCAAGGGTGGTGCTTAATAAAAGTCTTAAAAAATCCTGCTCCGTTTCAATTGACTCATCAGCTATTGATAACACATCTTGCAATTCCTCTTGGAATGACTCTTTAACCTTACCAAAATAATATTTGGGTATTCTACCGCTCAAAATAATTTCAACTTTATCTTTTTCGCGCACTTCGGCATCACTCTCATGAAGTATGGAATCAATTGCCTTTCCATCCCACTTACCTCTCATAGGGCCCTTTTCTATTCCGCTTTTATATTTGCCTGAAAAGTTTCCTTTATCATCAAATATCCATTCAAAGAGTCCCTGATCTTTCTTGTTTTTCCAGATACCTTCAACTTTATTTCCAATTAGTTTACCACTGCATACGCCATTTTCTTGATAGGTAGCAGTGATATTGTCGCCATTTTGAGCAATACTTAACTCGCCATGCTGTGTTTTATATGTGCCGTTAATATTCATCTTACAGCTTTTGGATATCAAAATATGAGGAAGAGATAGCACTGCTCGAAACCTCCAAGCCGAAAGCTGATTTTATTGTTTTTGCCACATTGCTCATTTGCGGAGCTGTTGAACTTTGCTCGATATGCTGAAAGCTAGCGCCTTTAGGAATTTTTCCACCTGCAATTGGTTGTTTTGTTGTTAATTTAAATGCGTATGCCATTTGAAATAATTTTAATTCCTACTCGTTTGGCTTTTCGGATTCGCCCCTCGATTATCCCATCGGGGAAGGCCGTTTTTTAATGGTTTCTGGTCTCCAACATTATTTGATACAAATTTGTATTTTGTAAAATCAAAGTGAAAGTTCAAGTTGGATTAAGTTAGGCTTAAGTAGCGATAACCGAATTACGCAACATAATAACAGGAGTTGCTAAAACAGCCGTAACTCAATTCATTGGTTAAATAAATTGAAAGCACATCCTAAGCAAGGTTGCCCTCGTCAAATCAACGGTACGCTTCATTCGCAATTTCTACTGAATAATTAAGTCAAAACATCTGGCTTAAAAAAATTGAAAGCAGAATCAATACTATTCCAACAAGCTGTTTTATAGAGAGCTTTTCTTGATATATAATTATGCTTGCCAACAGCGCAACAATCAGCTGAAAATTAGCTATTAAATCAAGATTTAAAATAGTTACATGTTGAATGGCTAAATTAAAAAATAGGGTTCCACCAATAAGCAGTAAAGCCAATATAAAATATGTGATTAAATTTGATTTTTGAAGTAAAATAATCGTATTAAATTCCTTCCTTTCTAACCTTGCCCAAATAAAAGCGGAAACAGTTACACAAATTTCAAGCATACAAGCAAGTGGAATAGCGCCTAATGTTGTTGATAAGAACTTAAATAAAGGATAAGTTATGCCCCAAAAAAATGCTGCCATCAGGGCGTATGTTGCTCCTTTATTCCATTGTAATAAATTGCATTTAAATGAAATATCTTGGGTAAATAAAACACCTATTCCGGCCAAGGAAAAACAAATCCAATAAACACTGCGAAACGCTTCACCAACAACTAATACGGCAGTTAAAAGATTGAAAATATTAATCGAGGCCAATGAGACAGTTAAACTAACTGTTTGATATCTTAATGAGGCAAGAAAAAAGCATATCCCCAAAGAGCAAATAAAACAAATGCAGATTGCTATTAGGTAAAATTGAGGATTAGTACTAGGTTGAATGAGTTGAACATTTTCATCATCACACACAAATAAAAAAAACCATAACAAAGTAAAAAAAGTGGATGCAATAAGCCCTCTAAAGACTATCAAATAAGGATAATCAATTCGCTTAGATGCATGTTTCCAATAAACGTTGCTAATGCCAAAAAATAAGGCACTCAGTATTCCATATAAATATGCCATTTTGTATTAAGGACGATGGTAAATTATTCCATTGGGTTCGAAATAATTTAAACTACACTCCAATTTTTTATGAAATATATGAGCCGGAATTTGAGCGAACTGTTTTTCAAAAATAATTTTAAGTTTTGAATGAAATACCTCACTGATACTACTGTATATGAAGGTTTCAGCAATCGTATGAAATAAAATATTTTGTTCGTATAAAGATACTTTGGGCTTTAATTTCTGACATAACTGCAACAAATAATATGCGTAGTCTTCCTGTGACTTTTGAGATGTATTCATCAACTTCAAATACCATAACTTGTATGCCATAAAACGTATGAACGGAAAAATATAAATTTCATTTATTTGTGATTCTATTAATTCAAATTCCGCATAAAGTGACTTTCCAATAGTTTGGGCTTTTTTGTAATTTTTAGTAACCAAATAATAACGAAATATTACACAATTTCCAAAAATATAATCTTGAAAGGAGGAAATACTTTGATATTTATTCACCCCTTTTAAATATGATGAATAGTTTAAATCAAAATATTTAATACGAAATTTGGGATCATAACCTTGCTCCATAAGGTATTCACGAACAAATTTTTGATTTGCAAAATAATTTATAAAAGTATTAGGATTGGGGATCATTTGAAGATTATCAAAGAGCGCAAGGGTTACACTTGTTTTATAATCATGTGATTCACTGCTCAGTGCATCAAAAAAATCATTAAGAGGTTTAAAGGAATTGTTCCATAGGCAATGAAATATTAAATGCTTGTCCATAAGATAACCAGAATTTGAAGTATCTGATGGTACATAAAATTGTTCCAAATTAAGACGATTTAAAAAATCAGATATATCTGCGTATCCTAAAAAACGACATAAAATATTTAATGTGCTTTTATAAGGATTATGCTTATCCGGTTGAAAATAAATTCTATAGATTGTTGTCACTGATAAATACCCAGCACCACTTTCTGAAATCAATTCTGAAAGCTTCATACAATCGGATTTACCGGAAACTGTAAACCTTACTTTTATTGCAAGTTCCTTTTTTAATCGTTCAATAACTAAAGGATTAACTATTGCATTTACTTGATTCATACTTTCGTAACGAGGAATTTTAAATTATAATCAATAACACGCTAGCACCTCATCTGCCAAAACCTGTGCTAATTTTACATTGGACTGATGAGACCAACCGGCAATATGCGGTGTAAGTATTACCTTATCGGAGTTAAATAGTGCTTTAATGGTTTCATTTTGATGTTGTTCATTCAAATGCTCAAAGGATGTGTCTTCGTACTCTAACACATCAAGACACATTCCTAAAATTATATTTTGATTGAGTAGCGCTAACGCATCAGCAGTGCGCAGTATTTTACCACGCGCAGTATTGATTAAATAAAATGGTTTTTTAAATGCGCCAAGCCACTCCCCATTTATCATCCCATTTGTTTCGGGTGTTAAGGGTATATGCAGAGAAACCACATCAGCTTCTTGTTGTATGCGTTGCAATGAACTCTCTTCTGCCCAAGAATGATTACTCAAGAAATTTTGCTTGTATTTATCATATACCAACACCCTTACATTAAACCCTTGTAAGCGCTGTACAAAAGCACTACCCATATTGCCATAACCAATAACAGCCACTGTTTTTCCTGCAAGTTCCTCTCCCCTGTTGGCTTCACGCAGCCATTGGTATTGCCTTACCTGCTTATCGGCTCTATTAAGATGATTGAATAATGCCAGTAACATTCCTATAGCATGTTCTGCCACTGCATCCTTATTTCCGGCTGCTGCGTGCAAGCATTTGATATTTTTTTGTTTGGCATAAGCTACATCTATATTTTCCATTCCCGCACCAAAACGAGCAATAAACTTGAGTGCTTTGCCTGCATCAATCATTTCCTTGTCTATTTTAATTCTGCTTCTGATGACAATTCCATTAAATGAAGGAAGCTGATCAATTATTTTTGCTTTATCCCAATCGTATGCTTCGGTGATTATAAAATTATTTTCCAATAGAATTTGATGCAAAAGCGGATGCACAGTATCAATCACCAACACTGCTTTATCATTCATGGCCTGTTGATTTTTCATAGATTACAAACGTAAAGTCATAAGCATGTTTATCATCTTTTTGATGCCTTTCGTGAAATACCGGCTTCCATATATTTTGATCTATAATTGGGAAAAAAGTATCTGCTTGGCAAGTGTGATGTACATGCGTGATATAAAGCTTATCGGCCATGATGAGTGCTTGCTGATAAATACTTGCACCACCAACAATAAATACTTCTTCTGACTCGGCCTTTGCAATGCCATCCTGTAAATTATTAACGAGTATACAGCCCGGTGCTTCAATATGAGGATTGCTGCTTATAACAATATTTTGCCTTTTAGGCAGCGCCTTTCCAATACTTTGAAAGGTTTTTCGCCCCATGATAATGCTACTGTTGAGCGTAGTTTTTTTAAAGAATTGTAAATCATCGGGCAGGTGCCAAAGTAGTTGATTATTGAGACCTATGCCATTATTCTCGGCTATTGCAGCTATGACAGATATTTTCAAGGAGTTTATTTTTTAACAAAGGTAAAAGCAATTTCAGAAATGCAAAACAAACAGTAGATGATTGTTAACGATAGTCGGCATTGCCTGTATAGTCATCAAAACAGCGGCTTACCTTGTAGTATAAATCATAGTCATTGGCATAGTAAATCATCTCCTCCGATAATTTACAAAACATAATAAATGCACGTTGGTCAAACTTGGATAAATCTATTTTTTTTACACTAAAGAAATAAGCGAGTCTTCTTTCTGCTCTCTCAAAAAACAATTCCTTTTTGTAAATTTCAATCAACTTCTGTCGCTCCCTTCCTTCTTTACTGTATTCGTAATACAATGCGCTTACAGGGCTTGTAAGTGCAGGTCGTGGGACATTGATGAAACGTTCGTAGAAGCTTTTCTGATTTTGTGTAAGCTCCCGTGGCCGCACCATCACAGTATTTAAATTATATGTTTTAGCAAACAAAATTACCTTTACATCATGCTTGCCTTCTTGCCTATCAATAAGCAAACGTGCTTCAATTTTTCTTGCAATATAACCTATGCAACTGATCAATAGCGTGTCGCTGGGTTGTGCTTTAATTTCAAAATATCCCTTATCTGAGGTCACAGTTCCTACGCCATTTTTTTTATTCACCACATAGGCAAAAGGAATTGTGGTGGTGCTGTCTTTCTCGGTTACATAACCTTTTAATACCAGCGATTGTGCATACAAACCGGAAGATAAAGTAGTAAGCAACCAAAAAAAAATGATGATATAAATACCTGTGCCTCTCAAAAAATAGTAATATTTGGTGCAATTTAGGTAATTGTTTTCATTGCCTGTCTTCGTTAAACAATTTTCACAATTGGCAAATCAATTAGCCATAAATCAAATCTATAAGCATTCAATCCTTCAATGTAAGATAATTGCTTTTTATACGAATGTGATTGGTATTACCGCTAGGTTTCTTAAATGGCTGAAGAGTATACGACATAACAGAAATCTATGTCCCAAGTTATTTTTGGTTCAGGTTTAATTTGATGTAAAAATTGTTGTTTCATTACAATTGAAAAGATAAATTTGTGTTTAGAATCGGTTAATGTTGCACAAGATTCTTGCAACGAAAAATAAATATATTCATTAAAAGTTATGTGCGGACGTTACGTTGTTGTTCAAAAATGGGAAGAGCTTGAGAAGGCCTTTCATACTATTCCAACTGCTGTGACAACTCCATATGTGGCTAATTATAACATTGGCCCTGGCAGTTATGCCCCAGTTGTCATTCTCGAGAATGGAGTACCAAAAATGATCAACATGCAGTTTGGACTTACTCCGTTTTGGGCATCAAAAAAAATGTACTTGTTTAACGCACGTAGCGAGGGAGACGGTAATGAGCATGATGATGTGCACTATACCGGAGGCAAGGGCATTATCTCCAAACCGGCATTTCGAAAACCTATCAGAGAGCAGCGATGCTTGGTCATTGCCAACGCTTTTATGGAAGGGCCTAAAACAGAAAAGTTATCAAAACCCTACTTGTGTTATTTGCGTGATCGGGAGTTATTTTGCATGGCCGGCATTTACGACAGCTACATCGATAAAGCTACAGGAGAGGTTACACAATCATTTGCTATTATCACAACTGTAGCCAATGAACTGATGCAGAAAATTGGACATCACAGAAGTCCAGTAATTCTTGATCAACAAGATGAAATGCTTTGGCTTACAGGTACTGATTTATCAGCAATTACCCAGTTGCTCAAGCCCTATCCGGCAGCGGCAATGAATGCATATCCGATTGATGCGGCCATTAAAAATCAAAAAAACAACGCTCCCGAATTTTTAAAACCCATAGGAAAGCCGCTCATGATCGAAACAGAGCAAGTAATGGTATCGGAGGAATACCTTTGGAATAAAAACAAACGTATTCTTAGGAAAGAGTAATCATTAATTTTAATCTCAAGAATTACTCGTGAAAGCTCAGCACAGAGTGACCGCCATCGAGTAAGTATTTGTCACGCTGAAACAACTTCACATCTGAAGCCACCATCTCGGTAATTAATTGTTCAACTGTAAGCTTAGGTTCCCAACCCAATTCTTTGCGAGCTTTCGAGGCATCCCCAACCAATAAATCAACCTCACTCGGACGGAAATATTTGGGGTCTATTTCTACAATTACTTTTCCATTAGCTTTATTGATGCCCTTTTCGTCAACGCCTGAACCACTCCATTCAATTTCAATATTTACCTCTTTAAAAGCCAGTTCTATAAATTTTCTTACACTAATCTTTTTGCCTGTAGCTAGCACGTAGTCATCAGGTTTCTCCTGCTGCATCATTAACCACATTCCCTCCACATAATCTCGCGCATGACCCCAATCGCGCTCGGAATCAATATTACCCATGTATAATTTTTCTTGCAATCCCAAGCTTATTTTTGCTACTGCACGCGTTACTTTTCGGGTCACAAATGTTTCACCCCGCACAGGACTTTCATGATTGAATAAGATGCCGTTGCAAGCATAAAAGTTATATGCCTCACGGTAGTTTTTGGTAATCCAAAAGGCATACAATTTGGCAACTCCATATGGACTTCTGGGATAAAAAGGAGTAGTTTCTTTTTGAGGTATTTCCTGCACCTCGCCATAAAGCTCAGATGTTGAGGCCTGATAAAATCGTGTTTTGTTGCCCAAGTTTAAAATGCGCAATGCCTCAAGTATTCGCAAAGTACCAATACCATCAGCATTGGCGGTATATTCTGGAGTTTCGAATGAAACCTTCACGTGACTCTGTGCTGCTAAATTATAAATTTCATCGGGCTGCACTTCTTGAATGATCCGAATCAAGTTGGTACTATCGGTAAGGTCACCATAATGTAGGAAGAAATTTACTTTTTGCTCGTGCGTATCTTTGTACAAGTGATCAATCCTGTCGGTATTGAACATTGAGCTTCTTCTTTTTACCCCATGAACAATGTATCCCTTTTCTAATAAAAACTCTGCAAGGTAAGAACCATCTTGTCCTGTTACACCTGTTATAAGCGCTACTTTTGGCATGATTGACATATTAGATGGCAAAGATATACATTTTTTTAATTTTACATATTGTTGAAATGTGCCACAGCTATGGCATTGAGTGATATGTGGTTCGGTTTTTGCTGTGCATTAACAAATTTTTCAGAAACAATCGTAAAAAGTAACGTTTAAATCTTTCTAAATTTGTAAATCAATAAACTCAATATGACGTGCAGATATATTTTATTGCTTGGCCTTTTTTTTAGCAGTTTGATTACGGGTTTTTCCAAAGAAAAGGACGCCTATAATATCAAAATTAAAATCAACAACTTGAGTAACACAGCGTGTTACATGGGTTATCATTTTGCCGAGAAACAATATGTTTCCGATACCATAAAAGTAGATGCAAAAGGCAATATGGTATTTAGTGGAACAAAGCCGCTCGATGGCGGAATTTATTTAGTAGTTACGCCAAGCAAGAAGTACTTTGAGGTAATTATTGCAGGAGAAACTGAATTCTCGATGGAAACCGACACCCTCGATTTTATTAAAAACATGAAGGTTAAAGGATCAAAAGAAAACGAGTGGTTTTATGCTTATCTCAATTTTATGGGCGAAAAAAGCAAAATGCTTGAACCGCTCAACAAAAAAATGGAGCAATATAAATCTAACAAAGACTCGGCAGATGCAATCAGAAAGCGCATGTCGAAAATTGATAGTGAGGTTAAGGAGTACAAGATTAACTTTATGAAGGCACAACCCAACTCGTTTTTAGCAAAAATATTCAGGACCTCACAAGACCCTGAAGTGCCCGAAGCTCCCAAATTACCAAATGGTAGGACCGACTCTACCTTTGCATACAAATATTTTAAGGCGCACTTTTTTGATGGTGTAGATTTCAGCGATGCACGATTATTGAGAACGCCATTGCTGTATAATAAATATAAGCAATACCTCGAAAAACTCACTTATCAGATTCCCGATTCTATTGCTGAAGCATGTGTGTATTTATGTGAGAAAGCAAAGGCCAATAAAGAGGTATTTAAGTACACCGTTGTATATACTACAAGTACCTATGAAAGTTCAAAAATTATGGGCATGGATGCAGTTTTTGTACGTTTGGTTGAAGACTATTACAATACAGGTCAGGCTTTTTGGGCAGACTCTACATTGATGTTTAAAATTTCTGACAGGGCGCGTATTTTAAAGCCCCTGCTGCTTGGTAAAAAAGCACCCAATTTGTTGTTATATGATAACAAAAAACAAATCCAACAACTTTGGGCAGTAAAATCAAAATATACGATTCTTTGTTTTTGGGACCCTGATTGTAGTCATTGTAAGAAAGCAGTTCCACAGTTAGCAGATACTTACCACAAAAGTTTGAAAGCAAAAGGATTTGAGGTATTTGCTGTGTGCACCGAAACCGAGGAAGCCAAATGGTTAAAATTTATTGAAGACAATAAACTCGATTGGATAAATGTGGCAGATTTAGAATTACACAATCACTTTAGGTCAATATATGATATTAGCAGCACACCGGTGATATACATTTTGAATGAGAAAAAAGAAATTATAGCTAAAAAGTTGGGTGTAGAGCAAGTAGAAGATTTTATGGACAACTACATCAAAGCTGAGCAAAAAAGAAAAATGAACTAATTACGGGCTTGCCTGTATCCTTAAAGATATGCACCAAATACAACTCGATACCATTAGGCTATATGCCTACCACGGCTGCCTGAAGGAAGAATCGCTCATTGGCAGTAACTATGAGGTAGATGTAATGATTAAAACTAATTTTACTGAAGCTGCGATTACCGATGATTTATCGAAAACGGTTGATTATTGTGAAGTATTTGATATCGTAAAAGAAGAAATGAATATAAGGGCTAATTTGCTCGAAAATGTTGCGCTTCGCATTGTTAAACGCATGAAGAATACCATTGCCAACATTGAACAAGTAAGCGTAAAAATAACCAAACTCAATCCGCCAATGAATGGCAATGTGAAAGGCGTTTCAATTATTATTGAGGAGTAGCAGAAACTTATTGTAGTAGAAATTTAGTCCCAAACCATTGAAATTTATATTATTTTGAGGGGCAACCCGGAAAGTAAAATACAATCTGTATCTATTATTTTGATTGCCATTTGATTATCAATGGCATTACTTTTTCATCATCCAAATTGCGCCATGCTTTGTCGTGAATTTTTGTAGTTTCCCTTTAGATACCAATTCGTTTAATTGTGTTTCACTGTTTGATCTGCCAATACCTGAAAGTTCGGCAAATTCTTTGGCAGTTAATGAATAATAGTTTTCAAACAGGGCCTCCCAATTTTTACTGTAAATCTGTTTCTCTGCCGTAGGATTGAGTTTTAAAATGGCGGTTTCAAAAAAAGGGTATGGCTTTGTACCGTAAATAATTTCTTTATTTCCCGATTGATTTGTGAAGAAGAGCGTTGGAAATCCTCTCACTCCGTATGTTTTGGCTGCTTTTAAATCTTCTTCGAAAAGCACCTTGCCCCTGCCCTCGAAATCTTTTTTCAATTGCACTGTATCTATACCAACCTTTGTGGCAGCTGTTGCAATATTGTCCCATTTGGCAATGTTCTTCTTATAGAGAAATACCATTTCGCGCATCTCTCTTAAAAATAAAAGTGCCTTTTCTTGATCCTGTAATTGAGCTGCTTTGAAAGCAATAGATGGTGGATAAGATGAGCTCAAAGGGTCTTCGAGCCAAATATCGCCATCAATTGGCATATCATAATAAGCACTTACCTCATCCCAATGATGTGCCACATCTGAAGGCTTACTGATGCCCCCAACATTATAATTCCAATCGGGCAGTAAGCCACCCATACGGTATTCAATTTCTATTTGGTTTCCATATTCTAACTTCAGCTTTCGCAGTTGTGGCTCAATCCCCCAACAAGCAGAACAAATGGGGTCGGTAAAATAAATGACCTTTACAGATTTTTCTGAATGCTGATTGGCTATATTTTTTTCAGCTGTGCTATCGGCTGTACCACATATTCCTTGAACAGGATTACACAACAACGGATTATTTTTTTCTGTCATTTTTGTTTGGTTTTGAGCCCTGCACGCCACCGAAGCAAACAAGACTATTTGAATTGCTAATATTACTTTTTTCACTTTATGCGAGTTCGAAATTTTATCAGTGCTTTACAAAAATCATAATTGTTTATATATCATTGATTACAGTTTTTACTTGAACCCTCTGCGGCAACGCGCTCATAAAGACTCAAATAAGCCGCTGCTGATTTTTCCCAAGTAAACTGTGCGGCATGCGCTTTAATACGAGCTACTTTCAACTGATCGTTTTGATAAGTTTTCATACCCCTTTCAAAAACTTGCAGCATGTCTTCTGCATTAAAATTTTTCCAGTAGAAAGCTTCGCTGCCACCGATTTCGGGCAAACAAGTATTGTTACTCAAAAAAACCGGCTTCCCAAAGAGCATTGCCTCGATAACAGGTAATCCAAAACCTTCGGAAAGTGAAGGAAAAACAAAGGCATAACAGTGTTGATACAAGGTAAATTTGAGGGCATCACTCACTATGCCTAGCATATGCACCTGGGAAGAAACGCCCATTTTGCTGGCTAAATCTTTAATTTCTTGCACGTAGTGATGATTGTTGTTTCCCGCTATGACCAATTTTAAATCTTTCCTGGCACTTAGTAATGGCAACAAAACATGAAAGTTTTTCTTCGGATTAATAATCCCAATGGTGAAAAGATATGCCTGATTTTTAAGCATGTCGGGCAATGCAGCAGTATCATCTGTTTTTACACTTACACCATTGTAAATCACATACAACTTTTTTTCATCAATGCGAAGGTGACGCTTAATTTCTTCGGCAGTGAATTTTGAAATTGCTGTAACAGCCACTGCGCTGTTTACTTTACGCTGCAAGGCATACAACTTCCATTGCTTTTTCAGTCCTTTGTATTTGTATAAAAAATTCAAATCATGAATGGTCAGTATCAATTTACCTTTTCGGGGTAAAAATTTTGATTCTTGATGCGTGCAATGCCATACCTCATAATTTTTTGGCCTGTTGAAGAGGAATGAAAGATGACTTTTAAGTTTGAGGTATCGTGCATGAATACCAAAAATTCCCTCACGATTTTTGGGTACCAAGAAATATAAATCAAACTTCTTTTGCTGCTCACATAAGGCATGGCCTAATCCCAAACAAAACTGACCTAACCCACTGTTTAGGTTACGCAGCTTTTCCATTTCTATGAGAATTTTTGGCTTATTCATTTAGCCTTGTATAGCTTTCTTAATCCGGCATATTTTTGATAGGTGGCTTGAGCCGATATTTTACACACCATAAACCCATGAAAGCCATCCAAAAAACCAAGTTTAAAAAAATACATTTGTATGAACTTAAACAAGGGCGCAAAACAAACTTTTACTATGCTTGCGTGTTCGCCTTTTTCAAATAAATGCATGGCAGAAAGTTTACTGAATTTCTCTGTTTGCTTGATATGCTCGGCAACGCTATAGTAACTGTAATGCAGACAATCTCCTTGTAGAATATAAGGCATTGTTTGATGCCCGTCAATTGCCTTCAACTCTTCATGAATAAGACCTTCCCATTGCATTTCATTTCGGTTAAATAAACGCAGCTTCATATCGGGATACCAACCTGCATGTTTAATCCATGTGCCACAATAATAGGTCAATCGCTTGAATGAAGCCGTTTTCAGTCCTGATGATTTAAGCTTTAACAAATCATCTTGCAAAGGTTTACTTAAAACCTCATCGGCATCAAGAGATAATATCCAATCGTATTGTGCTTTTTTATTGGCTTCATTTTTAGTTGATGAATAGCCTTTCCATTGATCTTGAAATACCTTTGCACCATACTTTTTAGCAATTTCACAGGTAGCATCAGTTGAGTACGAATCATACACCACAATATCATCTGCGACAGGAGCAGCAGCCTGTAAACATTTCTCAATGTTTCTTTCTTCGTTTAAAGTAATGATGACAATCGATAGCTTATTCATCAATAGGTAACATGCTAATTAAAAGTTCAAAATTACTAAATTGTGAATAGCCGTATTGAAAAGTTATTTGCAATCATGAGAAAAAAATACGGTTGTGAAGTAATTTTATGCCATGAAAAATAGCTTAAGAATTTCATTATTGATTATTGCTCTGTGCATTACATCTGCTGTTATCGCTCAACCACGTATTGAGAAATACCCTAATGGCAATCTAAAATCAGAAGAGAATTACGATAAAAACGGATTACAACATGGGAAACAAACATATTATTACGAAAACGGGAAGTTGGCCAAAGATGTTACTTATCGCGAAGGCAAAGAGTTTGGCAAACTAATGCGATACTATGATGATGGAAAAGTAAAAGCTGAAGAAAATTATTTTGCAGGCCAAAGAGCAGGTAAATCAATCTTCTATTACAAAAATGGGAAACCCGCACTATCGGCATTTTACAAAAAAGATTTGCCTGATAGTGTTTGGCAAGAATATTATGAAAATGGCAAACCGAAAAGTGAAGGACAATATCTTTTGAATAAAAAAACAGGCATGTGGAAATATTGGTATGAAAACGGAAGTCTACAAAGTGAAGGTACCTTTAATCAAGATTTACAGACTGGTAGCTTTAAATCATATCATGAAAATGGGAAACCTGCTATGACAGGTTTTTACGAGGCAGGAAAAGAAACGGGAAAATGGACCAAATATTATGCTGATGGATCGTTAAAGGAAACCGGAGTTTATAAAGATGGCATTTACCAAGTGTTGACTTTCAACAACCCTCAAGGGAAAGTGCTTGTGAAGGATGGCAATGGATATTGTACGCACACCTTTCCTGATGGGTCAAAAAAATCTGCAGGAAAATATCTTAACGGATATCAGGACAGTGTTTGGCAATACTATACCTCAACTGGCATTAACGAGTTTGAAGTAACCTACAAAATAGGCATCAAAAACGGTCCTGCAAAATTCAGGTATCCCGATGGAAAGATTGAAAAGGAAGGCAACTTATGTGATGGTAAAAAATGTGGAACATGGCGTTTTTACCGAAAAAATGGGAGCATTGAAATGGAGGGCAATTTTGAAAATGATTTGCAGCAAGGCGGTTGGACAAACTACTTTGAGAACGGGAAGTCAGAGTCTACCGGATTTTATAAGAACGGTCAAAGCGACAGCACTTGGACATTTTATTATCCCAAAGGACAATTATGGCGAAAAGGAAACTTTAAAAACGAGCTTAAAACAGGCAAATGGCAGGCTTTCTACGAAACGGGTCAACTCTTTTATGAAGGTATTTTTGAAGCAGGCATGGAGGAGGGAGTTTGGGTTTCTTATCATCAGAATGGGAATAAAAAAGATGAAGGCACATACAGCAAAGGTATTATGGATAAGCAGTGGCAAGGCTGGCACGATAATGGAACGCTGAAATATAGTGGCAATTACATTGCGGGAAAAAAAGATAAACTTTGGTTATACCAGTTTAGCAGCGGTAAAAAAGAAAAGGAAATAACCTATTTTAAAGGTGAAGAAGATGGACTTTCGAGAAGTTACTTCAACAACGGTAATTTAAAGGAGGAAGGCACCTTTAAAAAAGGAAAACGCAATGGAAAATGGATATTCTATTATGAAAAGGGAGGGAAGTTTGAGGAGATTGAATACAAGGAAGGCAAGGCAAATGGCAGCATTATGAGCTATTATGATGTTGGCACCATCATGGATAAGGGTAGTTTTAAAGATGGAAAAAAAGATGGGAAATGGGAAAGTTACGACCGTAAAGGGAAAATATACAAGGTGCTATTTTATAAGGATGGCGTGTTGCAAAAATGATTAAGAGATAAACTTTTCTTGCGAGTTATAATTTTTTATATAGTTGCATGATTCCATCAATCATGGCACTCCATGTAAAATTATTTTTTTCCTGCTTCACATTTTTCACCATTTCTTCTTCTCTGCTCTCCAGATAAAAATCTTTGATATAAGCAGCAATTTGTTTAGGATCCTTTTCGGCAACATAACCACATTGTTGATGAGGCACCATTTCGGCCAGGCCGCCAACATTGGTTACCAGCATAGGTCGTTCAAAATGATAAGCAATTTGTGTAACACCACTTTGCGTGGCAGTGTGATAAGGTTGAACAATTAAATCGGCAGCACAAAAGTAATACTTGACCAAATCGCTATTGATATAGTGCGTGTTTAGAATAATGTTGTTTTCGATTGCCCCCTCTTGGATAAGTTGTAAGTATGGTTCAGGGCTTTCATAAAATTCTCCGGCCACCACAAGCATGATGTTCAGCTTTTTCAACTGCACATCTGCCATTGCTTGTAGCAATAAATCGAGTCCTTTATATTGTCGGATAAATCCAAAAAAAAGTATATAATGTTTGTTGGGACTCAGCTTTAATTTTTGCCTGGCTTCCAGCTTACTAACCTTTTCGCCAAAGGTGTCGTAAATTGGATGAGGAATAAAAGATTTGTAAGGATTATCGGTAAATATGTTTAAATCATTGAGCACCGCTTTTGACATGGCAATGAAAGCATGACATGATTTTACAAAGTATCGTGTAAAAAATGCATCACCAAATCGCTTTTCGTGTGGTATTACATTATCGGTAATGGCAATAATTTTGATATTAGAATTGAATTTTAGGATACGCATCATCGTTCCCAAACACGGCCCCATAAACGGGATCCAATATCTTACAATTACCAAATCGGGCTTTTCCTTTTTAATCTTCAAAGCACTTGTTATCCAATTGAATGGATTGACAGAATTGATGATAGTTTTTATTTGTAAATCTTTAGGTGGGGCTCCCGTATCGAATTGAGAGGTTCCAGGAAAAAGAAAGGAAGGATATTGCAAAGAAAATGAATAAATCTTTGTATCATAACCTTTCTTAGAAAACTCTCTGCAAAGCGACTCATTGAAGTTTGCGATGCCGCCACGAAGAGGAAATGCGGGACCTACAATAATAACTTTCAAAACTATCGGTAATATTACTTGTTAAAGTCTCGTAGTTTAAGCGCAGTAAGCACTTTTTTTGTGTATAACGGAAAATCTCCGTTAATCATCCAAGCGTAATACGAGGGTTCGTTTTTAAGCACTTCGCTAACTGCTTTGCCCGCATGTTTACCAAAATTAAACACCTCTATACCTTTGTCGTTGTATATAATTCGGCCGGCTAGGTCAACATTGCGATTGATATTGGTAAAATCATGCAACATTTTAACGTCATTTTGTACCGGTTTTGATTTTACACCATTCTTATCCTCAAACTCGGCATCTTTGTATTTTTCAAGCTGTGCCATTAGCACCTCGTAAGTGGCACTCACATCGGCCTCAGCAGAGTGGGCGTTGATGATTTCCTTGTTGCAATAAAATTTATATGCCGCCTTTAATGTTCGTTGTTCCATTAAATGAAAAATATTCTGCACATCTATTGTTTTTCTATTTTCAATATCAAAATCAATTTCGGCACGTAAAAACTCTTCTACTAAAATTGGAATGTCGAACTTGTTTGAATTGTATCCTGCCAAATCACTATTGCCAATAAAATTAGCTATTGTTTTTCCAATTTTTTTAAATGTTGGCATGTTGGCCACATCATGATCATAAATGCCATGAACCATTGATGATGCAGCAGGGATAGGAATTTCAGGATTAACGCGCTGCTCTAGTTTTTCTTTTGTTCCATCAGGCATCACTTTGATAATGCAAATTTCAATTATTCTATCAGAAGCCACATTTACACCCGTGGTTTCCAAATCAAAAAAAGCGAGGGGTTTAGTTAGTTTAAGTTGCATTAAAAAGTATTTTCTAGTAAATAAGTTATTTAGGCTTTGAGGCAGGAGTTGCTTTCTTTTGATTGGTTCCATCGGATTTTGCCGGAGTTCCATTTTTATCGGTTGTCTTTCCTTTTGCTGTGTTTTTTCCATCCTTTCCTTTCTCTCCTGATTTGGCAGGAGGTGCAGCAAAGAGAGGTTCTAACTCGAAGGTCATTGGAATAATCTCTGTGTATTTTTTTCTGTTATCAACAGTAATTTCCTTCGAGAATTTTTTGTGTCCTGGGCAATTCACCACAATTTCGTATTTGCCTGCATCGAGTGCGATTGCTACCTTGCCGTTACGATAGGTTTTATATTCACCTTGTTTGTTGTTGGTTGGTAAATAATTCACAATTACTTCTGCATTAACACCAGCTTTTCCGGTATCTGCACTAGCAATTATTTTTGCAGAAATTACAGAAAGCTTTGGTGGCACATCTTCAAACACCACTCGATACAAATCAAAGTCGCCATTGCTATCCTCTCTAACAGCCGATATATAGGCACTTCGACCACTCTCCATGTAGCATACAGTCATATTATTGTCAGGCGTATTAATGGGATAACCAATGTTTACAGGCTCTTTATATTTTTGATTTACGCTGTCCCATTCTGCTTTGAACACATCAAAACCACCCATGCTGTTGAAACCTTCAGAAGCAAACAAGATGGCCTTTCCATCATCAACTATGATTGGAAAATCTTCTCCATGAGGAGTGTTAAGCTCCTCAATATTAACAGGCTTTCCCCATGTTCCATCGGGTAGTTTTTTTGAAATCCACAAGTCGGATTTACCTTTTCCCTCGGTTCTGAAACTAGCGTATACCAGTGTGTTTCCATCCGGACTGATAGAAGCTGCAGACTCAACCTTGCTGGTATTAATTACCTCCCCTAAATCAACACCTAAACCAAAACCGCTTTTCTCATATTGCGAAAGATAAATATCACCGTAGGTATCTTCGTGGTCAATGTAAACTAACATTTGTTTGCCATCGGCACTTAAGCCCACCACTTCCTCATCGTACTCGGTGTTTAGTTTGGCATTTACACCCTTTGCTTTGGTCCAAGCAGAATTTTTCCATTCAGAGATATACATCTCCGAGGTATAATAACCATCGGGATCAATTACACCACCTGTATTGCCCGGTCTTCTTGTTGTAAACACTATAAATGATTCATTGGTAGGTAAAAAAGGATAATAATCAGCATATTCTGAATTTACACGTTTACCAAGGTTTTCGAATGATACATTGAGCGGCTTCTTCACCAATTGTTTTGCATTATTACACTGTGCAATGAAAAGGTTTGCTTGCTCGATATCTAATTTCTTTTTAGGATTCAATTCAATGAATTTATTGAATGCCCCTATGGCCTCATCAAACATCATTGCTTGATGGTATGCTTGCCCCAAATCAAAATAATACTCATTTGATGTTTTTTCTGAACGAAAATACTTTTCGAGATAGGTGTATGCTTTGGTTTTTACTACATTGGTTTTGAGCATGCATATGCCAACACGAAGATTATATTCAGGATTGTTTTCATCTTTTTGTATCAATAACTGGTAAGCACGCAATGCGGATTTATAGTTTTTTGCAGCGTATTGTTTTGCAGCATTTTCTTTTGGGTCAATATCTTCTTGGGCAGAAAGGTTGTCAATACCAAATGTAGAGAAAAAGCATGTAAATAAAATGAGTAGTTTTCTAATCATCATGTAAAAAAATTAATTCGAGTATGTTACAAATATATTGTTTACATTTTAATTCCGATTAAATTATTGATTAAATTTCTACCCCTATTTTGAGTACTAAAAAACATTCTCAATTCTTGTTTTTAATCTCCAATTTGACTGGCTCAACTTCATTTAACCCGAATTAATCAATAGAAGTTACGCATGTAACGCACTAGTGATTTTAGAGGGCAATCCCGCTTAGCAGGTGTAATAATTACAGCTGTTTCATCGATTCCGCATTTTCTAATGCGGAATTTGGGTTTAATTTTCGAGTAAAAGTATTTTCAAGATAAATAACATAATTGATTAAAAATTTTAATCTGTAAATGTATCTTTAAAATTACTGTAGTTGCGCCATTTTTCGAGCACCTTTTGAATGTCCTCGGGTAGGTCTGAATCGAAGAAAAGATGCTCACCAGTTACAGGGTGTGTGAAACCCAATGATTTGGCATGTAAGGCTTGACGGTTGAGTATTTCAAAACTATTTTCGATAAACTGTTTGTATTTACTGAAGGTGGTGCCTTTGAGTATTTTTTTACCCCCATACAGTTCATCGCAAAATAAAGGATGCGCAATATGTTTAAAATGCACCCTGATTTGATGTGTTCTTCCTGTTTCGAGCTTGCATTCAACCAGTGAAACATAGCCAAAACGCTCAAGCACCTTGTAGTGTGTGACAGCAAATTTTCCCATTTCCTCATTGTCGAATACATCCATTTGTTTTCTATCTCTGATATTTCTACCTATGTATCCTTCAATCCTTCCGGAATCATCGCTGAAATCACCCCAAACAAGTGCGTTATAACTCCTTTGTGTAGTTCTATCAAAAAATTGCTTGGCTAATTTTGCCATAGCCATTTCGTTTTTTGCAATGACCATGATACCGCTTGTATCTTTATCCAACCTATGAACCAATCCGGGCCTTGGGCTATTATCATTAAACAAAGGCAGATCTTTAAAATGATACATAAGTGCGTTCACCAATGTTCCGGAATAGTTGCCAAATCCGGGATGCACCACGAGTCCGGGTTGCTTATTGATAACTATCAAATGTTCATCTTCATACACCACCTTTAAAGGAATATTTTCAGGCATTAATTCACTCTCCCGCGGGGGATGCGCCATCACAATACTGATTACATCAAAAGGTTTTACCTTGTAATTTGATTTAACAGGTTTATTATTTACCAGAATATTACCGGCCTCTGCTGCTTGTTGAATTTTTGTGCGAGTGGCATTTTCAATTCTTGTCATTAGGAATTTATCAATCCTTAGCAGTTGCTGTCCCTTGGTTGTAACAAGTCTGTAATGCTCATATAAATCCTGTTCTTCAAACTCTATCTCTTCATTCATACTCATTCGTTTTCAAATTTTGAAAGGCCGATGATTGACTAACAATCTGCTTGTAAGTATCAAACTCGCCTGCTCTGATTTTTATCTTGTATGTAATTTTTTCTTCAAATAGTTTTTCTTCATATTCAATATCAAACTGCTTTAATATTTGATCCACATCAGCTTGAATAGAATAGCTAAATGTAAGACAAATATTTCTTCTAATGACAAATTGGATTGGTTTCGCTACAGTCAAACATTCCTGAGCAGCTTGCTTGTAGGCTTTTATAAGACCAGATGTACCCAACAACGTACCACCAAAAAATCTGATTACAACGATTAATACATCGGTTAAATCAAATAATTCTATTTGATTGAGTATTGGCTTACCTGCAGTGCCAGCGGGTTCACCATCATCGCTACTTCTGCAGTAAGGATTAAGGGCACCCAATTTATAGGCAAAGCAGAAATGACATGCTCCTTTAAATCTTGAATCCTTTTTATATGTTGAAAGAATTTGTTTTACTTCCTCGGTTGATTTAATTGGATGTGCAAATGATAAAAATTTACTGCCTTTATCTTTATAAATGGCTTCATAAATTGTATCAATAGATAGATAATCATCTTTAGCCATGACTACATGAATGCAATTAAAACGATGGCTATAACACTTAAGATAATTCCAAACGTATTTAATTTGTTGAGTGTTTCCTTAAAAACCAATACACTGATTAAAGTTCCTAAAACTACGATTGACATGTTATTTACAGGAAAAAATGTGGAGGAGGTTAATATTCCTGATTCGAGCGACTTCATCACCAAATACATGGAAAAAAAATTTGGAATACCCAGGAGCAATCCAACCAAAATACTTTTGGGTTTTGCTTGAATTTTTTTGAGCGCGAGCATTATTAGGAATGACAAGGTTCCCGTAACGGCAGCAAATAAAAAAGCGGTGGATAAGATATATTCATTACTCACGGTGGAAGTATATTTTTTTTGTAAGAAGCCTATTAGCGTATCAATACTACCACAGCCAAAAAATAGCACAATGGGAAGTAGATAATGCCACTGCTTGATGGGAATGGAAGCATGGTCAAATGATTTTTTAAAACTAACCATAACTACTGCTGCAATAGCCAAAATGACACCCACCAATTGCATTTTGGTAAGAGAATCGCCATAAACCATTACAGCAAACATTACTGGTATAACAATTGACATTTTATTGGCAACAGAGGAAACGGATACTCCAAAAACAATAGTTGTAACCGATATGAGATAGAACAAACTAACAAAAAGTAACCCTAGTATAATTACATGGATAAGCCAAGGTTGATGCGAAATATAGTGCACATCAAATGTTTCATTAGACAATTGAAAACCGAGAAATGAAGCAACATAATAATTAGCAGCTATGGCCTGAAAACTGTCAATATTAAACTTAGGGAAGAATCGGAATGCTAAAATAATAGCAGTATTTACAAGAATACAAAGTAAAATATATATCATCTCTAAAAACGGGGTTTTAACACTTGGTAATAATCATTCTGCAACTTCTCATTAAATACTTCAACACTACTATTGATAACAGGTGCTTTAACTCCCTTGCCCCAACCAGTATTTGAAGTAAATATGTGTGCCTCATCCCATAAATTATTTTCGATAAATAATTTTAGCGTTGCCGGTCCGCCTTCGACTAAAAGCGAGTGAATATTTCTTTTGTACAATTCATCTAAAATTTGATTGAGAAAATAATCCTTATTGAGTTTTACATAGCTCACATTATTCGTGCTTTGCTTGGGATTAAAAGTAAAGTCAATTGTTTGAAAACCGTCATTAAAAATGTTGAGATGCTTAGGTAAGGAATTTTCTTTATCGATAATGATCCTAATTGGATTTTGCCCCCGCCAATGACGCACAGTCAATGAAGGATTATCTATCATTGCCGTGTTGTAACCAATTAAAATGGCTTGTTCGGTGCTTCTTAATTTGTGTACCAACCTGTCACTATATGAATCGGTTATCTTAGATGACAAGCCGCTATCCGCCAATCTGCCTGCATACCCATCAGATGTTTGCGCCCACTTTAATGTTACGAAAGGTCTCTTTTGCTGGTGATAGGTGATAAATCTTTTATTTAATTCCACTGCTTCCTTTTCGAGAACACCTATAATCACATTTACCCCTGCACTTTTAAGCAATTCTATACCCTTTCCCGACACAAGCGGGTTAGGGTCGAGACAAGCAACAACTACTGTTGCCACTTGGTGTTCAATAAGCAAATTTGCACAAGGAGGAGTTTTACCAAAATGAGCACAAGGCTCAAGACTAACATAAACAGTAGCCCCTTTGATGAGACCCTTGTTTAAAACTTGATTGACTGCCTCTACCTCTGCATGCGGACCACCAAAAGCACGATGATAGCCCTCCCCAATGATTATCCCTTGATTTACGATTAAAGCACCAACCATAGGATTTGGAGCAACGCTAGATTGGCCTTTTGCGGCAAGTTGCAAACAGCGCTGCATGTATTCTTGGTGTTCTATCATGCTGCAAAAGTAAGAAGCCACAGTTAAAATGCTAACTGTGGCTTCAAATAAATTAACTAGATGTAAGCAACTATTTACTAATGACCATTTTCTTATAGTATTTAATGTTGTTGTCTGTAACTTGTATGAGATACACACCATTGATTAAATCAGGCAAATCCAAACTTAAAGTTTGCCTATCGCTTGAAAATTTTCCCTGCCATACATGAGTTCCTGTTATTGAAAGAATATTGATCTCTACATTTTTTCCAAAATCTGAGCCAAAAAGTAATTTAAAATTACCTCTGTTCGGGTTAGGAATAATGCTGAATGATTTATTTGGCGCTTTCATTATTGACTTAATACCAACATCACCAAAAACATCTCTTCTCACAGTATTAGAATTACTTTTAATACTTGCTGCTCGCACCGTATCGCATGCTCCTGTCAATGGCACGGTTACCCAATATGCCAAGGCGGTGTCTTGCCCTGCAGTTGTATCCGGATAACTGAATGAGTTACTCGAGACAATGGCAAAAATACTATCAGGATTGGTGGTTGTTTCCTTGTGTAATTCAAAAACTCCGAATGGTAGACCCCCATAGGCATTCCAAGATAAATCGTTGATTGCACCGTTGTTGGCTGTAGTCACCTGTAAATTGATAGTGGTATGAAAAAGATTGGGGATGCTAGTTCCACCGCAAACATCCTTAAGTGCAAGTCCGTAAGTGTAGTAGTGGGCAGCAGTATTTACGGTATCTCCTAATGCTCCCCATGTTGGAATACTAATATCATCAATATCCTCAAATTGATAGTAAACCGCATTGGCATCATACGCTATTGAAGCAATGGTATCAAAACCGAATACAATATCAGACTTTCTCAAAATTAAAAAACTATCAATTTGGGTTGTGGTTGAAGGGTTTGCCCAATAAATAAAATTTCTTTGAGAAGGCAAGTCTACACTTACAAAGCAAATTGAACTTGGATCTGGACCAAAATTAGCTATAGGCACAGAGGTAGCGCTTGTACAACCATTATTGTCGGTAACTATTACATTATAAATCCCTGTTTGATTGATGGTAATTGTTTGCTGATTACCAATGATATTTGGACTGATGAGGCGTTGCCATGCATAATCTACGTAGCCTGCAGTGGCTTGCAAGGTAGCGGTATTATTTGGCGTGCATGGATCAAATGGATCAATAATCGTAATCACAGGAGGTGGCGGTGGCTGATTAAATAATACCTGTACCACGTTAGACATATTGATACAGTTATTTAAAGTATCGTTTACCAAAACACTATAAAAACCTGAGTAGCTCTGTTGTGTACCATATGAGCAATTATAGGTAGAATCATTTGCACCACCTATTACTGTGCCATTATAGTACCATTGATAAATAGCATTAGGAACCGAATTTGTGGAGAGCACCACCGGCAATCCATTGCATCCATAAATTGGACCAGACTCATTAATGAATGGTTGATTGGTGCATGTATTTCCCGATATATCTATTGAGAAACCTGCAACTATTGTATCGATACAACCAGTTAAAATATCTTGTGCTATTAGAGTAACAACATAGGAGCCATTGTTGAAGTATGTATATGAGAAATTTTGGTTGTTATTGAATTGTGTAAATCCGTCACCAAAATCCCAAGTGAAATTATACTGCCCCAAAGATGCATATGGATTTGTGAAATTAACTATGTATGGAGGGGCCTGATTAAAAGTTAAAGGACTTGCAGTAAAACTGATACCAAATGAAACCGGAGCATAGTTAACCTGTACCGTGTCAGAATCAGTACACACACCATCACTCACATTTACCACGTAGGTAGTGCTGACACCGGGAGCAGCAACAGGACTAGCAATATTGGTATTGCTTAATCCAATAGTGGGAGTCCATATATAGTTAACAAATCCACTCCCGTTATAATTAAGTGTTGTATTCAAAGGAGCAGTTAATCCACAGGTGATATTCTGATCAGAGCCCGCATCAATATTTATGTCAACAACCGCAAGCGACTGAACAGCACTACCCACACAGTTATTACTATCTGTGTAGGTGTAGGTAATATTAAAACTGCCCGGACCCGAAACAGCAGGATTAAATAAATTTCCACCAGTTACTCCGACTCCCGAATATGCACCACCTTGAGGATTACCTCCGGTAAGATTGAATGCAGCAAGGCCGTTGCAAACATTGTTCAATGTACTGAAGGTTACATTTGGCAGTGTATTTACAGTGAATACCGAGGTGTCAGAATTGACACACCCGTTGATATCAGTATAGGTATAGTTTATAATATGTGTGCCGACTCCAGCCAATTGCGGTGAAAAATTATTGCCACTTACACCATTTCCACTGAATGTTCCCCCTAAGGGATTGACTGTATTTATGGCGACAGATGAAGCGTTAATGCAAATATTAGTTGGAGAAGCCGTAAAATCAACCACGGGCAAATCATTCACAACAATATTTATTGTGTCGGCAGCAATACATCCGTTAGGATATGTGACCGTATAAATTACTTCATGGGTTCCAGGTCCAGCGAGTGAAGGATTGAAAGTATTTCCTACAACGCCTAACCCTGTAAAAGTACCACCTAAAGGTGAATAGGTAAAAGATACTGATGAAGCATTAACACAGAGGGGAGCAATTGGCTGTAAGATAGGTGGAGCAACAGCAACAACTGTTATATTTTGCGTTTGCACTGAACTGCAGTTATTGCCATCAGTATAATTGTAGGTAATGACAAAAGTTCCAAGTCCTGTCAATGCAGGGTCAAAAGTATTTCCTACCACACCCGCACCTGAAAATGTTCCACCGGCAGGACTGGCAGAAAGGTTTATAATTCCACCAGCAACACAGACACTTGTAGGCACATTTAGTGTAATGATTGGCGAGGGGGTCAACGTGATATTTTGTGATGCAGTTCCTGAGCAACCATTTGGATCAACAAACGTGTAAAGAACATCTGTTGAAGTGCCGTTGATAAATGACGGATAAAAAATTGAATCGTTAAAGACTCCAATACCTGAGTAGAATCCACCTGTGGGGATACCACCAGTTAAAACAATATTCCCTGCATCAGCGCAGATTATATCAGTTGGAGGTATTGTTACTGTTGGATTGGCATTGACAAGTAAGGAAAGGTTTGTAATACTTGAACAACCTGTTAAGGGGTCGTTATAGGTATAATCCACCGGATAAGTCCCAGGGTTCTGTGCATTATAGGTCCCCAGATTAGCTATCCCATCAACAAGTAAGTTACCACCTGAGGGTGAGAATATAAGATTGACAGCTGTCCCCTCGCATACCGCTGAAGGTACCGAATAGGATACCAATGGTAATTGATTTACCGTAATAAATCCGTTTGCAGAATCAACACAGCCATTGGTATCGGTATATATATAATTTATTTGATGATTGCCGACACTATAAACACTAGGGTCAAATTGTGTTTGTGCGATACCATTTACGGTATAAGCACCTCCCGTAGGATTTCCCAAATTCAAAGTAAAAGCTGGACTATTGGCGCATTGAGGAATAGAGGCACTTAAGGTAACAACAGGATTATTAAATACAGTGATGGCATCACTTGAAGCAGCAGCACACCCATTTACATCAGTATAAGTGTATGTGAGCGTGAAGTTTCCTGCTCCAGCAAAACTAGGATAAAAACTATCTCCAAAAACTCCTTGACCAGAATAGACACCAGAGCCGCCTGCAGGAACCCCTGTGCCACTAATAAGAACAATAGGAGCTTCAGAGTTGCATACATCAGCCGGAGCTGTAAAAGTTACTGACGGCAAGATATTGATTGTGATATCATTTCCATTATCGGTACCAACTTGAATCGGGCTAGAGGCAACCACTCTTAACCTGTATGCGGAACCCGATAAAGCTCCAAGAGGAATACCTGCGGAAATATTACCCGAGCCTGTTGCGGCAAGGGTTCCAATAATCACAGGAGAGGCAAAGCTGCCACTATTATCACTTAGTTGAACGCTAAATACATTTCCTGCTGTGAATACCCCATTTACAGCAAATGAAACATTAAAATTCTCGCCCTGACAAAACACATTATCCTGCAGAGGCAGTGTGCTGATGGTTTGAGCCCAAGATTTTGTGGTAATTAAACACACTATTGCTATCACTAAAATTACAATTTTCTTCATGTTTTTTCCTATGGATGTTATATAATCTATTGCTTTATTCTTTACTTATTGATGATAATTTTTTTGTTTACAATGCTCTTACTTCCTGCTACACTTAAATGGTACACCCCTTGTGCTGATTGCTCAAGAGGCACATATATGGTTGTGCTTTTATTCAAATTTTCAAGTTGAGTTGACCATATTATTTCGCCAATCTGATTGTACACCATCATCTTAATGTCTTCATTGAATCCAGTTTCAATAGCAACATTAAATGCGCCATTGTTAGGATTTGGATAAACATTTACCTCTAGAGATTGATCAATATTTTCTATACCCAATGCATTGCCATAACCAACCGTATTAGAAATCGACTGTTGGTATACATCAACATCGCTGGAGCACTCATCAATCAAATTTGCTCTGACTTGATAGTAAATGTATCCCGAAGGATATGCCGGAGGAGAGAAATCTTTAATAGAATGAATGTTGGCATTGTTATTAAAAGTGTAGGCATTTCCAACCGGAGAAAGATTATTAGGAGAAGGCCCTCTGTAGAGCGTGTAACTTAAAGAGTTTATTCCGACATACCTTGTAAAGAAAACTTCTAAACTATCGCCCGTTCCGAAAGGTACAATCCATGATTTAATGGTTGCATGAATATCTCCTTGTGTGGTGAGGTTACCACATGTATCTAAAATTGCCAATCTGTATCGATTATTGCTTGTTGATGGGAATGAATTTACATCAACAAACTCACTTGGAGATTGGTAAGCAACACGACCGATTTCATTATAAACACCGGCTAAAACAGATTCTCTATATACAACAAAGGAATCTATGGCATTTGTAATTGGCTTTTCCCAAATAACTCTGTTTTTGTTTAATGCAGTATCCACTGTTGCCAAGCAAATATACTGAGGGAGCATGATACTGCCATTTACGGAATAATCAAGCGATTGACTATAGCAGCCGTTAGCATCAAATCCTTGCACCCAATAGGTACCAGAAGTATTAATAACAATATTACTTTGCGTTGATCCTGTTGACCACAAATAAGCCGTATATCCTGCATTGGCAGTGAGCGTGAGAGCACCTCCGCCACAGAAGTTAGTTGATCCAGCACTTGAAATAAATGGCAAAGGAGGTGCAGGGAAAACAGTTACGTAAATATCATTTGAAAGAATCACACAGCCACTATCTTCAACTGCAACAGCATAATAACCGGAAACCGTTGGCAAGTATGTACTACCCACTCCTGCTTGTATTGGCAATCCATTAAAATACCATTGATAGTTGGCATTCGGCCCAGCAATGGTACTAAGCAGTATATTTTGATTTTGACAAACAGCCGTGCTGAAAGCGATATTATTTGGAACTATCACACCATCAACATAAATATTTATGCTATCGTTACAAATCACCCCATTATTGCATGTGATTAAATTAGACATGGTAAGGGTGTCGATACAACCACTGCCCAGTGCTGTTGCAATTAATGTTACAGTATAAATACCATTGCTTGCATAATCATGGTAAACCGGTTGGAATCCGTTGTATGTTGTGCCATC
>JALRAS010000200.1 GCA_023262495.1 Bacteroidia bacterium
ATGTAGCATCACTGCTTTACCATTGGCATCAATTACAAATCCAACATAAACAGTTCCTTTTACCCCATTTTCTTTAGCCATTGGGGGGTAGTTGATATTTTTCTGTAAATATTTAAGCAGGGCTTCATCTCCTCCCGGGAAAACAGGCATCACCTCGGCATAAATTACCGGTTCGGTATTTACCACAACAGTTTGTTCCCCGGTTTGCCCAGCTGTTTTGCTGTTATCTCCTGTACCGGTATCACCTCCGGTATTGGTGTTAGATGGGTTCACGATTTTATCATTGGTGTTTACATTCAAAGCAGTTTTATCATCTGATGCAATCATTGAGGTATTGTTTTGAGCTGCTGCGGGCTTTTCAATCTTTTCAACCGGAGGAGGCAGCTCTTCCTTCTTCAATTCCATAATCGGTGGGGTGAGGTCGTAGGTGATGATTACAGGATCGGTTGTTGGCACTTCAATTTGTTCTTCGGCATTTTGTTTGGTGATGAATGCTGTGATGAGGAAAGCACTTGTGAATAAAGCGCAGCTCAATAGGAGTGCCCAAAAAAGATGTTGATTGTAATCTCTTCTGATGACAAAGGCACCATACTCATGATTTCTGTTTTGAAAAACGATGTTGTTGCGTCCAAAATCGGTAACATCGTTCCAGTTTTTGTGGTTAAAAAAATTTGCTGACATGACTGTAAAAGATTAAAGGTGAGTAAAAAAAATGATGCAATCGCTGCATGAAAACTTAGTAGAGTTTATTTCATTGACCTTGTTTTATCTTTAGATGCAGTAAATTTTATTTTTCCATAAACGCTGTTTTATTTTTTTTACGAAATTATTTCAAGAAGGGTTCACCTTGTTTGATAACGAGATACCAAAAGCATTATTGTTTGATTGCACCATTTGATTTCATTCAGCTTAAAATATCACCTATACAGAAGGATGCATGCAACATGTTTAAACTATTTATGTATATCTTTGTTACTTAAAAAATCAAATCCAAATAAATATCATGACACTAAAAAAAGGCGATCAAGCACCAGATTTCAAGCTATACAGCAGTGATAAAAAAGAAATTAGTTTAGCTGACTTTAATGGCAAAAATTTAATTATTCATTTTTTTCCGGCCGCATTCACAGGCGTTTGTACCACACAATTGTGCACGTTAAGAGATGCCATCAACTTGTATCATAATGACACTACCGATGTCATTGCTATCTCAGTTGACTCACTGTTTACTTTAGCCAAATTTAAAGAAGATCAACAACTAAATTTTACCTTGTTGAGTGATTTTAACAAGGTTACTTGCCAAGCTTACGGTGCCTATTATTCAGAGTTTGTATTTGGGATGAAAGGCGTTGCACGCAGAGCAGCATTTGTGGTAGACAAAACAGGTACTATACAATATGCAGAGGTGTTAGAATCGGCCGGTGACTTACCTAATTTTGAAGCGATTAATGCTGTGTTAGCAGCGCTCTAATAATTGACTAACTATTAAAAAAGCCCAATGCAAAACATTGGGCTTTTTCTTTTTCCTGGAAGTAGTGTAAAACTACTTCGTTAAATTGATGTTTGTGATTATTTCATCGCCTTTGCTTCAGCAATTAACTTATCGTTATTTTTTACGTAAGCGTCATCTTTATCTTTTAATGCTAGTGCTTTTGATTTTTCCGCTGTTTCAATAGCACCTTTGGCATCCTTCAGCTTCAACTGAATTTTGGCTTTTAAATGCCAAACCCAATAGGCATCAGGAGTTAATTCAGCGGCTTTGTTTACCCACTCTAAAGCCTGCTTCATATCTTTGTTATTATCATAATAATAACTCGCAGCATTATAGTATGGTCTTCTGTCGTTTGGAGCCATTACTGTTTCAATATTCTTCATAATCTTGGCATCAACCTCTGTGCTGATGGTAAATGCTACTCTGGTTTTTTCCCACTGCATTTCTACATTACAAACGGAGTAAGTAATATCGGCAAAATTGATGGTAAATGTTTCAACCTTATTGGGCAGTTGCGTTACCTTTTCGGTAAAGCGCAATACTTCATTTTCTTTTTTATAATTAGCAACATCACCTCCCAAAGTTAAATCTTTATAAAGCATAATTTCCCATGTGTCAGCTCCCGGTATGGTGTATATGGCATAAGTTCCGGCAGGAAGCGGAGTGTTTTCTATCTTGGTATCTTCTCCAATGGTAATTTTGGTTGAGGCATTAGCACCTGTTCTCCATATCTTTCCGTAAGGAACAACATCGCCAAATATTACACGATTTTTTACACTCGGACGGCTATATTCTAAACTTACCTCGCCAATGCCAAAATTTTGCTTGATGGTTTGCAAAGGACTTGGAGCCGGGGTTTTAAGTGTTTGTGCATTGGTACTGCTTATTGAAAATGAAACAGCAAGCACAAGAGGTAAAAATAATTTTTTGAATACTTTCATAAGGTACAGTTTTAAGATTAAGGATTGCAAATTTAAACTTTTATTTGATAACGAGGGCAAAGCTGCTGATGAATGCGATATCAAACAGCCATTTCATTAACTGCATTTACCAAGCGATCGATGTTTATTTATAACTTTTACGTCTGGACAGACGACTAATTTTATGAGCTAAAGGTTTGGGGAAAAAGTGATGAAAATCCTGTCTAATTCCATTTGACAGGAGCTGATTTTTCCAACTTAACTCTAGTACAACTTGTCCCTGGA
>JALRAS010000201.1 GCA_023262495.1 Bacteroidia bacterium
ACTATAACCTGTGCTGTTTTTAAGCGTATTAGAACCTGTCCATATAACCTCTCCTGAGGGTAAAACAACCTGTAAATTCAAGACATAATCGCGGGTTACTCCATACTTAACAGCACGAGGCCCACCGCTGCAATGAGCAATATTTCCACCTAAAAAACAAGATCCTCGGCTTGCAGGGTCAGGAGGATAGAACAAACCTTTTTTGGCTACCTCATCCTGAAATATTTGATTGATCACACCCGGCTCAACTGTTGCTTGAAGATTATGTTCATCAATGTCAATGATGCTGTTAAACTTTTCCATGCTGAGCACGATACCACCATATAAGGGCAGTGCGCCTCCACTTAATCCGGTGCCGGCACCACGTGGAGTTACCGGAATGCGATGCTTGTTGCAATACTTCAATATACTTGCAATTTGATTCACCTCACTTGGTTTGATTACTAACTGCGGAATCAACCTTAAATCCTCGGTTTCATCTTTACTATACTGATGAAGTGTTTCATAATCAGTATAAATCTGATTTTCTGCGCATATTTCCTTTAAAAATTCGATGTCTTCGGGTCCGATATCTTTATACTTCATTGTATTGAAATGATCTATTTATATTTTTTCGCATCTTCGTCAAGCAACCTTTGAAAGTGATTGATCTGCACCTTATCGCACTGCGGATTACCTGTCAATACCTGCATCAGCATAACAGATAACTCGCCTGCCTTTCCTTTATTTCCCGACATGAGTAGAATCTTGTGTTGATAAAACAAAAATATGGGATTTTTAGGAAACCTTTTCAATAGTTCCTGACTATGTATTAAAGCTTTTGTTGATTGTGCTTCATCTATGTAAATTTTCATCAAGAAGTAATGCGCTTCGGTGCTTAAATATTTATTACTGTTGCTAGCTGCTGCTTCAAGGTAAGATATACCTTTTTCTCGATTGCCTCCGGGATAAAGACTCAAGTATGGAACCAACAAAGGATACTGCCTTGAGGTAACCAACAAATGGTAATTATAGAGTCCTGACGACAAATAAAAAAATGGATATTTACTTTCAGCACCGAAACTTTTTTCGAGATATTTCAAGCAATTGTTTATTCTAAAAAATGCTTTGAAATAATTTTTGTTAAGACCATCCATTCTTGCCAAATAACCGTACAAACTAATTCCTTTATAATAATGACTGTAACCTTTATCGAGTTCTTTTTTAAAGAAGCCTTCGGCATCACCAAGAATTTGATAATACACATTCTTTGTTGATTTGTCATTGATTCCACTGATGATTTTCCACCAATAGATATTCGCCTTCAACAAACTCAATTCAACCTCCTGCCCTGCTTTCATTTCAGCTGCATAAACAGCCAACAAACTATCGGCCGTTTTTAGCTTAAACTGATAACACAGATCGAGTATTTTTCCTGCTTTAACAGGCATTTCCTGTGCACACAACTTTGAGGTATGCGCAATCATTGTGCAACAAAACAAAACAGAAATAAAAACTTTTACAGGCATACCCGAGCACAAATAAACAACTTGCGAACTTATTAAATTATTAGGTTCCTCAATAAGAAATTGTTGACACCCCCATCAGCTCTGTGAATAGCAACATACAACACTAACTATTTTTCTTCTCTACATCACATTAATTTACATCTTTACGTGCAAATCATGCATTATACAAATTGAAATGATAATTTTGCGTGAGAATTTTAATATCATGAATAGTGGCAGCAATTAAACCATCGATTCCAAGAGGCACGCGCGACTTTTCGCCAGCCGAAATGATGAAACGAAATTATATTTTCGATGTCATTAAAAATAGTTTTATCCGTTATGGTTTCCTACCGTTGGAAACCCCGGCAATGGAAAATTTAACCACACTGATGGGAAAATATGGAGAGGAAGGCGACCGGCTTATATTTAAAATCCTGAACTCCGGTGATTATTTGAAAGATACCCCTATTGAAAAAGGTACAACCTTGGGAGTCGACTCAAAAAATTTGCTCCCACAAATTTCTGAAAAAGCCCTGCGCTATGATTTGACAGTTCCCTTTGCAAGATATGTGGTGATGCACAAAAATGAGATTCAGTTTCCTTTCAAGCGATTTCAAATTCAACCGGTGTGGCGTGCCGACCGTCCACAAAAGGGCAGGTATAGGGAGTTTTATCAGTGCGATGCCGATGTTATTGGGAGCAACTCGCTCCTTAATGAATTTGAATTGATACAAATTTTAGATGATGTTTTTACCGCACTCAATATTGCTGTTACAATCAAAATAAACAATCGAAAAATACTTTCAGGCATTGCTGAATTTATAGGAGCGCCCGAGCTCATTACCGATATAACAGTTGCCATCGATAAGCTCGATAAAATAGGAAAGGATAAAGTACTGGATGAACTCAAAGAAAAAGGCTTGAATGATGCAGCTTTATCGAAGGTTGCTCCCTTACTAGCGTTCAAACCTGTAACTGTGATGGGAGATGAAACTATTTCCTACCTCAATCAATTGATTGGAGACACAGCTATTGGAAAAAAAGGGTTAGAAGAGCTTGCGGCTGTTTTCAATTACACTGTTAAAATACCGCTTCACAGCGCCAAATTTGAATTTGATTTAACCTTGGCTCGAGGACTCAACTATTACACAGGAGCTATCTTTGAAGTAAAGCTCAATGAGCCACGCAGCAATTTTATCG
>JALRAS010000202.1 GCA_023262495.1 Bacteroidia bacterium
TTTCAATTTTATTTCTGTAACAGTGTTCTAGCACGTCCTCAAACTCGTGCTTCGTTATCTTTTCGAGGCGCTCTCCCTTATCCTCCAACAAATCGGCAATAAATACCCTATCGGGCAAAATAGTTGCTTCACGCTTACTTAGGTTAAAATAGTTTCCTAAGATGCGCAGCTCCTCAAAATTAACAAGCGAATTTATTTTGAAGTAGGTGGGGTGTTGTTTATATTTTAAATAAACCGGAAACATCATTTAATAGAAAGTGCAAAGATACTTCTAATACCGATGTGAAATTAGTAGTGGGCAAATTTGTTTTACAGTGCAGGTGCTAAACTTCTTTCCGATAGGCATTTAACACCGTAAGATTTTAAATTATCGGTATAATTTACAAATCATATTGGTATCATTAGGATAAAGTGTATTTTCACTTCCCCAATTATTGCAACCAAAAAACTATGAAAAATTACCTCGAATATATAGGTGACCTTATAATACAACACATACAACAAGAGCAAGAAATTATATTGGTACTACCCAATAAACGCCCTGTTGCCTATTTACAACAGTATATTGCCTCTCAACACAACAAGCCAATTTGGTTCCCTCAGGTATTTACAATTGAAGAGCTTGTGTGCGAACTGAGTGGGATGCAAGCTGCCGACCCGGGCTACACTGCTTGTTGTCTCTACCGTATTTACAAGGAACTACTTCAAGACCAGGCCGACTCATTTGATGATTTCTTGAAATGGTGGAACATGCTTATCTCCGATTTTAACGATATAGACATGTATTTGGTTGATGCTGACTCCTTGTTTAATTATGTGAATGAGGCCAAAGCCATTGATTTGTGGAATCCAGGGCAAGCAACACTTACTGAATTACAGCAACGTTATTTAAGTTTTTGGAAACATTTACCTGCGCTGTACAAACAATTGAATGAGCAGTTGAGCAATGCACATTTAGGGTACAGAGGTATGCTTTACAGAAAAGCTGCAGCAAACCTTTCCAACAATGCAAGCTACTTTGAAGGCAAGCCATTAATTTTTGCGGGATTCAATGCACTAAGCTCCTCTGAAGAAAATATCATAGCGTATTTCTTAAAGCAACAGCAAGGATTTATATATTGGGAAGCAGATGAATACTACCTAAACGACAAGAGTCAGGAAGCGGGAAAATTTCTTCGATACTATAAGGATCATTGGGGCAACTATAAAAATTCTATTTTTTATTGCAACAACCGTTTGAGCCAAGAGCCAAAAGAAATTCATATCAGCGGAGCGCCAAAAAGCATGATGCAAGCTTCCTATGCTGGACAGTTGTTAAAGGAGTTAATTGACTCTCATGCTTCGGTAAATAACTCAGCGCTCAATGCCTTGGATATAGCCCTGATCCCTGCTGATGAAAGTCAGCTCAACCCTATGTTGTATCAGTTGCCTGCAGCCTATATCAATCAAATTAATATATCTATGGGTTATCCGATCATTTCATTGCCATTATATGGTTTATACGAGCTGGTATTTGAGATGATTGCATTCCGCGAAAAGCATGAACAAGCGCTATTCAATGCAAGCTTGTTGCATCGCTTTTTCAGTCACCCATACTTTCCGGTACTTTGCGCAGAAAATCATGACAAAGGAGTTGGACAGGAAATTAACAGCCTCAAAAAAGCGCTCTTACTCTCCGGAAAAATTACTTATGATGTAAATGATTTAGCGTTGCTGCATCAGGATTACAAGCATATTAATACGCTTTGGTTTTTTGATGCAGTATCAAAAACCAAGGGTGATTTATCGTGCGTTTTAAAGCTGCTCAATAACATCAATGATCATTTGAGTTCCTCAGCAAATATTCATGACAGCATTAAACAGTTGTTACAATATCAATTAAGCACCTACAATCAAGTACTTCTAGACATACACAATATTTTCTTTGTAGATGATGAACAACTCATTAAGCAAAGCAAGACTTTATTGACGCTTATTACCCAAGGGTTGCAAAGCAGTACAGTTCCATTTTTGGGAAATGCAACCGGTGGGGTACAGTTTATTGGATTACTTGAAACACGTATGCTTCACTTTGATGAGCTGATCATTACAGGGTGCAATGAAGGAATTTTACCGGGTGCTAAGGCAGCAGGCAACTCATTCATCCCATTTGATATACGCCTGTCTTATCAACTACCAACCTATCGCGACAGCGAAGCCGTTTTTGCCTATCACTTTTACCGATTGCTGCAAGGCGCCAAAAAGATTCATTTGATATACAATACCGAAACCGATGAGTTTGGAAGTGGTGAGCGCTCGCGCTTTTTGAGTCAAATTGAAAAGGAAATTGTGCTTAAAAATAAACAAGCCACCGTTAGGCAATCAATTATTAAACTCCCCGAAATAAGCGGATCTGGCAGAAAATCTATTCGCATTGCTCATCAGTTGCACCTCGATAAAATAAATAATTTATTGGTCAATGTGGGATTATCTCCAACCGCTTTAACAAGCTATAAAAACTGCTCATTAAAATTTTATTTCAAGTACATTGAAAAAATAAAAGAGCCCGATGAAATTGCCGATGAAGTAGGTGCAAACATTGTTGGAAATGTAATTCATCATGTGCTCGAAGACATATACTTGCCTCTTGTATCAAAAGAAATTACTGCCAAAGACATTACTTACACTA
>JALRAS010000203.1 GCA_023262495.1 Bacteroidia bacterium
GTTGTTGTTGTTGTTGTTGTTGTTGTTGTCGATGATGATGATGATGCTGTTGTTGCTGTTGTTGCGGTTATTGTGATTGTTGTTGCCGTCGCAGTCATTGTTGTTGTTGTTGTTGTTGTTGTACCGTAACATTACTCGAGCGCGCCATCAACGGTGTACAGGGTATGCAGTATATTATTTCCGATGCCACAAGTGCTAGTGAGGCCACCATTCAAATTGTATTTGAACCTGGAGTAGACCCTACCGTTGCGGTGGTCAATGTAAAAACAAGAGTGGACCAAGTGATGGCCAATCTACCTCCTTTGGTACAAAGAGAAGGAGTTGTGATTACTCCTATTCAACCCAGTATGTTGATGTATGTAAATTTATTTAGCACCGATAAAAATGCTGATGAGAAATTTCTATTCAACTACGCCAATACATACATGCTACCCGAGCTGCAAAGGATTAGCGGGATGGGGCGCGCTATTGCACTTGGGAGTAGAGCATTTGCCATCAGGGTTTGGTTAAAGCCCGATCGCATGCGCGCCTACAACATTTCGGCTGATGAAGTGCTCGAAGCTGTAGATCAGCAGAGTGTATTAGGTAGACCAGGTCGTGTAGGATTAAGTTCGGGAAGAATTGCTCAATCTCTCGAATATGTATTTACCTACAAGGGTTGGTACAACACACCCGAACAATACAAGGATATCATTGTAAAAGCAAATCAGAATGGGGAAATTGTGAAGTTGAAAGATATTGCTACAGTTGAAATTGGAAGCGAATTTGTGGATATTTATTCCAATAAAGATGGTTATCCATCAACCTCCTTGGTGCTAAAACAAATCCCCGGAAGTAACGCCAGCAAGGTGATTGAGAATGTGAAAGCCAAATTAGATGAGCTGAAAAAAGATTTCCCTCCGGGAATGAATTATGAAATCAATTATGATGTTTCAAAATTCGTTGATGCCTCGGTGGAGAAAGTATTACACACCCTGTTTGAAGCATTCATATTGGTGGCCTTAGTAGTTTTCCTTTTCCTTGGCGATTTACGCTCTACCCTTATTCCAACTTTAGCGGTTCCCGTATCACTGGTGGGCGCTTTTATCTTTATGCAATTCTTTGGACTGAGCATTAACCTCATCACTTTGTTTGCTCTGGTATTAGCCATTGGTGTGGTAGTGGATGATGCTATTGTGGTGGTAGAAGCTGTGCATGCTAAAATGGAAGAGGAACACCTCCCTCCGTTTCAAGCGGTAAAGAAAGTACTCGAAGAAATCAGTGGGGCGATTATTGCTATTACTTTGATCATGACAGCCGTGTTTGTTCCGGTGGCATTCATGACCGGACCTGTTGGTGTGTTCTATCGTCAGTTTGCCATTACCATGGCCTCATCAATTGTATTGTCAGGAATTGTTGCACTTACCCTCACACCTGTTTTGTGTGCTATGATTTTAAAAAACAATCACGGTAAGAAGAAAAGAAAAACACCGGTCAATAGGTTTATTGATTGGTTTAACAGAGGGTTTGAAAAACTTACAGGCAGGTATACCAATTTGTTGAGCTTGATTGTAAACCGTAGATTAGTAACCTTTGGTATTTTGATTGTATTTGCATTTGGAATATTCTCTGTGGATCGCTCACTGCCTGCAGGATTTATTCCTAACGAAGATCAAGGACAAATTTACGCCATCGTACAAACCCCTCCGGGAACCACACTTGAAAGAACCAATGCGGTTTCTTTGGAACTTCAAAAGATTGCAAAATCAGTTGAAGGCGTAGCATCTGTTACCTCCTTGGCCGGATACGAAATATTAACCGAAGGACGCGGATCAAATGCAGGTACTTGCTTGATCAACCTTGCCGACTGGGATAAAAGAAGCAAAACCGTTAAACAAATCATTGAAGAATTGGAGGAAAAAACCAAAGACTTGGAAGCCATTGTAGAATTCTTTGAGCCCCCTGCTGTGCCCGGCTATGGCTCCTCTGATGGTTTCTCTTTGCGTTTACTGGATAAAAGCAGTGATGTTGATTACCATGAATTCGATTTAGTAAATACCGAGTTTATGGAGAACCTTAAAAAGCGAAAAGAGCTAAGCGGGCTATTCACTTTTTATGCAGCCAATTATCCTCAATATGAATTAATTATTGATAATAAGCTAGCCATGCAGAAAGGCGTATCAATAGGAAAAGCGATGGAAAATTTAAATGTATTGATTGGTAGTACCTACGAGCAAGGTTTTATTCGATTTAATAACTTCTATAAAGTGTATACACAAGTTGACCCGCTTTACAGAAAATTACCTACCGATATTCTTAACCTATATGTAAAAAATAACAGAGATGAAATGGTGCCCTATTCCGCCTTTATGAAAATGAAAAAAACACAAGGCCCCAATGAAATTACACGTTTCAATCTTTACACTTCATCTTCTATCCGAGGAGTTCCTGCTCCCGGGTTTACCAGTGCCGAAGCCATTAAAGCCATACAAGAGGTAGCTGCAACCACACTTCCTAAGGGCTACGATATTGCATGGGAAGGATTATCATTTGATGAAGTAAAACGAGGCAATGAAGCTTTGTATATTTTTATTGTGGTGCTTGTATTTGTGTACCTTGTACTTGCCGCACAATATGAAAGTTTTATCATTCCTTTGGCGGTGGTGTT
>JALRAS010000204.1 GCA_023262495.1 Bacteroidia bacterium
GACGACTACATCAACATTTTTATGATGCAGAAACATTTCGAGACACTGTTCGATATTACCTATGCCAAAAATAGTTCAGAGGCATTTCATTTTCTCAACCATCACATTTATGATTTGGTATTGATGGACATTAATTTAGGGGAGGAAAATATCAATGGGGTTGATATTTTGAAAAAAATGCGAGAAGACAGCCGACATGCGCAAACTAAGGTGTTTGCCGTTACCGGTTATGTGATGGATGGTGATCGTGAAATATATTTGGGTTTAGGTTTTGATGACCATTTTCCCAAGCCACTATCTCGCGAGATTCTCATCAGCGCTATCGAGAGTTTCTTCTAAAATAATCTTCAATCCTACTCATAATTCATTGTGGCAAACTACAATGTTAATAATTCACTAATTGAAAATTCCTTGTAATAATAATCGGCATCGGCAGTTTTCATTTCCGAAATCAAATCAATTGGATTTTGATTGGGCTGTAAGGCAACCGCTACCCCGCTTTTTAAAATTTCTTCGATATAATCTTTTTGGGGTTCACAGTATAAACTAAATCCAGGAACGCCCGCTCTTGCGCCATCATAAAGGGTAGTAGAATAGATGGTAACGTGCATGCAAACTTGTTTGAAAATTACCGGAAGAGGATAGTTAACAATTTTTACCAGCTCCTCCTTTTCAAGCGATTGATAGTGCTCTTTCTTTTCAAGCGGGTGATTTTTTACGAGTATTTTATATGGTAATTTTCGTTTTAATATATCATTGTTAAGCCATTTGATGTACTCTACAAATGGTTCATGTAGAAAGGTTTGAGTGGTAATAAGAATTAACTGATTTCCGGATGCAAATAAGTTTATTTCACGAGCTGCATCGGCATATCCTTCAAACTGATCGTACAAATAATAACCGGCAACCTTTGTGTTATGGCTGTACTCGGCACCTCGAGATAAAACCTCCTTCCAGTAATTACCATACACCCAAATTTCATCGGCAAACAAGGCCTTTTCAACCACCGCTTTAACCTGAGCTGGAAATACATAAAAAATATCTTTAGTAGAAATGAGGCCATGCTGCAATTCAATTACTTTAATTCCCTTGCGTTTGAAAGCAAGTATTTTTCCTTCATTGTGATAGTGCACAATACAAAACATCAATGAAGGGTTAAGTTGATCGAGCAACCGCGACCAAGTTTTATATTGATTGAAGAAATTTTGAAAGGCAAAAGCAATATTGCGAAGCTCTTTTTCATTGAAAATTTTACTTGCTTTTATACGATTAAATGTCGTGCGGATGTCAGCAATCAAAAGCTTCTCGCGTTCGTTCAATGTTTGTAAAACTATGCTTTGTGTTAGCTGCTCAATAATAAAATGGCACTGGCTTTTTTGATGTCTTTTTTTGTCAATAACGTGCACACAAAGTTCATTTTGTAAGGCATGCATCAAATTACTGAAATAGTAGGAGTGAGGCAGGCCGTTAGCATCAATTGCTATTCTTCCATCGTCACTAATCAGGTAGGGTTTATTTTTTAATGCTTCAATTGCCTGCTTGCTGAACCCCGAATTACTTTTCAGGATACTTGATTTTAATCGTTTTAACAGGTTGATTGATTCATAAATAAATAATGGTTGAAAGATGGGAGACTTTACTTTTCCTCTGCTCACATAATCTACCTTTAGACCGTCAAGCACTATTTTAAGTGCATTGAACTCGGCACAATCAAACAAGGTAAAATCACTAACCTTTGCGTAAAAGTCAGATTTAAATTCACTAAAACTTTGTTTGCTGTTCATGCAATTATGAAAGCATATTCCATTTCATTACCTCGTCTTCTTCAATATCCCTTAGTGCTTTTTTTCCAATTACCACATTAATATCTTTTGGAGAAATGCCGCTTGCAGGACGTTTCCAAGTGAGATGCTCATAGGTAATGATTTCATCTTTGCTAATTTTTTTGAGGGCAACCAAACTTCTTCTTGCATTGGCGCGCGACTTTTCTTCACTCGCAAGAGGTTGCTTCTTGAATGTACCCAATACATTGAAAGTAAAGTCCATTTCTTGGAAGAAATGTTTCAAGTCTTCCTTGTCCATTGCATGATAATGATCGTTGCCCGGCAATGTTTTGTCATGGGTAAAATGCTTTTCGAGCACAGCTGCCCCGAGCAAGGTAGCAATTTTTAGGACTTCCATTTTTTTAGGCAATGTATGATCGCTGTATCCGGGAATCACATCAGGAAACAATTCGCGCTGATGTAAAATCATGCCAAGGTGAGCGTTTTCATCTGGCGTAGGATAATTCAAAATACAATGCATCAAACACACTTGATTGCCATATTTAGCAATTGTTTCGAGTGCTTGCTGTATTTCCCAAACGTAAGATGAGCCGGTGGACAGAATAATTGGTTTATTGAATTTACACATGTATTCAATAAAAGGCAAATTGGTAATATCCGATGATGATATCTTGTATACAGGCATCATATCATTTAAAAATGTTGCACTTTCCACATCAAATGGCGTGCTCATAAATTCAATGCCTGCTTGATCGCAATGCAGCTTCAATTTATAATATTCATCTTTCCAAAACTTATCATACTTTTTAAAAAGCTCGAATTGGCTTTTTGTGGGCTCTTTGGTGATAT
>JALRAS010000205.1 GCA_023262495.1 Bacteroidia bacterium
TGGCTTTTTTACCTGACATTTGCACATGCTCAAGAAAAATATATCCATTTGCGCAAGCTACCTTCACATAATTTTTTCCATCACTTTCAATGCAGCCCGCAGCCTTTTGATGGGATGCCAATTCATAGTAGGCGTGATATATTTTAAAACTAATTTTTTCGGCTGTATCAGTGTGTAAAAATGTAAATGCGGTAGGAAATGGACTCAAACCTCTTATCAGATTATGTATCACCACCGCCTCACGGTCCCACGATATTAAACAATCATCTTTAAATATTTTGTGCGCTGTTTTTAATTCTCCTGTGATCAGGCGCTCCTGAGGAACTGTTTGCACTTCATGTTGCTCAATCATTTGAACGGTTTTCAAAACTACTTGGGCACCAATTTTCATCAGCTTGTCATGCAACTCTCCGGCTGTTTCATTAGGGCCAATAGGGCACTTCTCTTGAATTATAACATGCCCAGTATCAATTTCATGCACCAAAAAAAATGTAGTCACGCCTGTTTCCGTTTCACCATTCATTATTGCATAGTTGATGGGCGCAGCACCACGATATTGCGGCAATAAAGAGGCATGCAAATTAAAGGTGCCGAGTGGTGGCATATTCCAAACAATTTCGGGCAGCATACGAAATGCCACTACTATTTGCAAATCAGCTTGTAATGATTTTAGCGCTTCAATAAATTCCGGATGCTTTAATTTTTCGGGCTGAAGCACGTTCAATCCCTGTTGTAAAGCATAAGTTTTTACGGCCGATTCCTGCATTTTCAGTCCCCTGCCGCTTGGCTTGTCGGGAGCGGTAATTACCCCAACAATGTTGTACTTATTTTTTACTAAAATATCTAAAATTGGCACTGCAAATTCTGGTGTGCCCATAAATACTATTCTCATAATCAAATCTATGTTGCAAAGGGAATATAATTTAATGATATCACAAAAAATTATCTATAAATAAGTTACTTTGCCAATTAAAATATTGTGAAATGCATATCGATATTATCACCGTTTTACCTGAATTGATTCAAAGTAATTTTGAGCACTCCATTTTAAAACGCGCGCAGCAAAAGGGATTGGTGAGTGTTAACCTTGTTGGCTTGCGCAATTATGCAGTAAGCAAACATAAAAATGTAGATGACTATTGCTATGGTGGTGGAGCCGGAATGGTAATGATGATAGAGCCCATTGCCAATTGCATTAATGATTTAAGGAGCAAGAGAAAATATGATGAAATCATTTATATGACACCTGATGGCGAAACACTCAATCAAAAAATGGCAAACACCTTTTCGTCTGCCCAAAATTTGATGGTGCTTTGCGGGCATTATAAAGGTATTGACGAGCGCATCAGAGAGTTGTTTATCACCAAAGAAATTTCAATAGGCGACTATGTTTTGAGCGGAGGAGAGTTGGCGGCATCAGTATTTTGCGATAGTGTGATTAGACTTATTCCCGGTGTGTTAAATGATGAAACCTCTGCCCTTACAGATTCCTTTCAAGACGATTTACTATCTCCACCTGTATACACCCGTCCGGCCAACTACATGGGGCATCAAGTACCCGATGTGTTGTTGAGTGGACATGCCGGTGAAATTGAAAAGTGGCGCATGGAACAAGCCATCAGCCGCACAAAACAGAGAAGACCTGACTTAATGGCGAAATTCCAAGGAGGAGAAAACAACTGAGCACATGGATTTTAAAAAATAATTTCCTTGTTGGCAAACTGATGTATATTTTTCAGTTGATCTTCAATGAGCAAAAGTCCTTTGTCATTGATCCCAATAATTTTACCATTTAATTTGATGCCATCATATTTATAGTATTCATGTGGCATTTGATATAAATAAAGCGCATCCATATACTGTTTTTTGAGTTCAATGTATTGCGCATTAATTAGCTGAAGATAGCGCCTTTCGATACAAGACAGCACTGCTGCTAATACTTCCGGCATGGCATAATTGGCATTATTCTCGAGCGACAATGAGGTGTAGGAACCTTTGGGTAAATTAAATTTTTTTTGATTGATGTTAATACCTATGCCTACAATTACCTGAACAATATTTTCTCCTTTAATTGTATTTTCAATCAAAAGGCCTCCAATCTTTTTTCCAGACACAAATAAATCATTGGGCCATTTAATCTTTACTTGCTTGCAATAAGTCAATAAAAAATCATACACACCAAGTGAAATAGCTTGTGTCAACTGAAACTGCTTGGATACTGCAAAGTGAGCAGGGTAGTAAATGATTGAGAAAGTTAAATTAAGTTTCGGAGCGGCTTGCCACACTGCACCTCTTTGACCTTTACCTTGTGTTTGATGTTCGGCTATGACTACGGTGCCATCGGCCGGCCTCGTGTGTTCGGCCAATTCTGCAAGGTATTTATTGGTAGAATCTACCTCCTTGAGTTTAATTGTTGTATTTCCGGTAAAAAGCGGACACATCGATAGGGCATGATAAAAAAAAAAGCATCCTTCAGTAAAAGGATGCTTGTTAAATGATTGTTTATTATTTAGGCAGTAACACCTTTAAGTGCAT
>JALRAS010000206.1 GCA_023262495.1 Bacteroidia bacterium
ACCAATTGTAAGTATCACCACCAATAATTTCTAAGACTGCTGTTTCATCTAGTCCCAATATGGTATCACTTGCGGTTAGGGTAACGCCTGCTGCTGGTGAGGTACTTACTATCACTTGTGAAGTTGCACTGCATCCATTTTGATCGGTAGCTACCACACTGTAACTTCCCGAAGTTAACCCGCTGATAAAATTACCTGTTGCTCCATTTGACCAACTGTAAGCGTAGTTTCCTGCACCTCCTGTGGCCGTGGCTGTTGCCGTACCGTTAGGTTGGCCGCAGGTACCAGATACTGAACTTGCATTTACAGTGGGAAATCCAGAAATATTAAGATTAAGAATGGCTGTTGAATCGCAGCCTTGTGCAGAGCTATTCGGAAAAAAAGCACTGTAATTACCAGAGGCAGTGTAGGTATTGCCATTCCAAACATAGCTACTGCATGCATTGGCGTTGGTAGTTGAACTTACTGTTGGTAAAATTTGAATTTGCAAAGAATCATTGCATTGCACCTGTGTATCATTTCCGGCATAGGTTAGAGAGGTTACAAAACTGAATGAAACCTGACAGTTTACTGTATTAATCAACGCACCTGTATTTTGATTAATCTGATACAAAGTAGCTGAATTGGAGATGCCCCATAGTTTTGCGGCTGAGGGATCGTAAGCTAGTCCACGCAAATCTGGAACTGTATTACCCACAAAGGTTGGCACCGCGGTATTAACATCAATGCTATATAATTTTCCGTTGTAGGTAACACCATACAATACATCGAGCACGGGATTATAGGCAAGTCCATTAATGCCATTGTCATCACCGTAATAGAAAAAGTCTGTAGTAAAGAGATTAAGATTCCCAATAATATTTAGCGCCCCTGAAATTGTGTCAATAGTGGCTAAAAACTGATCAACTGCTGAGCCCGAGGGTGAGGTATTATTTCCAATCACGTAATACTTACCATGTATATTATCGAACTCACCTGCAAAAAACTTAACCGAAGAAAAATTGTTGATGTTGGTGTTATTTCCGTTAAGGATATTCAGTTTAGAAAAACTTGAAAATACAGAATTACCATAAAGACTTGTGGCTGAATTTTTGTACCCCATAGCAGTCCAATCAAAACCAAAGTTATCCTGAAGAGAATCGATACTCCCGTTTAATGTAGATATTGCAAACAATAAATCATTTCCTGAATGGTCATAGGCAATAAGGCTTCCGGGTGATGTTGTGTCTATTTGTATGGCGTCCACTTGTAAATTCAGTGATAAACCGCCCTGTGCAATTTCGGAAGCAGAAGGAACATATAAGGGAGAAGCCACGGTATTAGATGGGATGAAGGTACCGCTACCTCCCGTCCACAGTAAACTATTGATTTGACTGAATCCACTCAGGTTGGCCTGAAGTTGAACGGTATCACCTTGACAAATAGTGGTGGTATTGTTGCCCGAAAACAAATCACAAGAGGAAGAAGAGAAACATTCGTTTACAACTACCGAATCAACACCAATACCGCAAGGGCCATTTACTGTAACCGAATAGGTGCCGGGAGTCGTGACACTAATGGTTTGGGTGGTTGCGCCAGTTGACCATAAGTAGGTAGCTCCCGGATTTTTGGCATCTAACACTATTGGGCTTGGGGAATTGCAAAGCAATAACGTATCTGGCCCCAACGAAACAAACTGATTGTTATTATTCTCAAAAATCCAAGCCGGAAAATTTGGCAAACTAAAAAACTGAGCATTGGGGAAATTAAAAACTGCTGTCTCATAGGTTGGCGTAGAGGTATTTGGGCAATTAATACGATTCAAACTTACCGCCCCGGCAGTAAAATCGTAGGCAAGGATATAAATTTTACCATCAGGACCTGTTTGAGGGATAGTGAGTAAGCTTGATGAAGTGGCAATACTGACAGCCGAAGCGGGAATATTAGAACTTAGCAAATCATACTGAGTAATGGATGATGTATTATTTGGTCCACCTGAAATGATTCCATAAAGGTATCTGCTATTAGGTGAGAACTCCCCATCCTCAAAATTTTGAGAAAGTAAAATAGGATTTGAAAGCACGCCTGTTGAGTTATTAAATTGAAAAAGGTGAGGATCACCGCTGAATGCAGAAAGGGATAATTGAGCCAGCACATAATCGCCTTTAGGAGAAGCCTTAATGGCTTGTAAACCTCTCAATAAAAACGGAAAATTATAAACACCTGCTAAACTTACACCTGCCGAAGTAACACTATAAACACCAATACCGGTAGAATCTTGATTGATCAGCACCCAATAATCAATACCATTGGCATGTTTAATCGCGCACAATCCTTCGGCTGAGGGTTCGTACACCGGCTGATTGGCAGTAATTACACCACCAAGGCCATTATTTTGAGCCATATCAATTTTAAAATACCTCAGTCCGCGTCCGTTTGGCTGTGCTGCATTAATCGCAGGTGATGCGCCAATATCAAATTCCAACTCATCCATTGTAAACAGGTAATAAATGCCAGCTTGCCCGGGTGCTTCGAAAGCTAC
>JALRAS010000207.1 GCA_023262495.1 Bacteroidia bacterium
CAAAACTTGGGATTATCCCATCTATTTCAAAAATATACCTAAGGATCAGCTTCCTGCTGATGGTGAGCAGGTAAAATTGGTATCTACCGAACTAGGACAGAGTATTAATCCTTTTTGGGTAATTGTATTAACCCCTGTGGTGGTTGGTTTTTTTGCTTTTCTAAAAAAGAGAAACAAAGAGCCGGGAACACCGTGGAAAATATTTTATGGTTTGTTTATTACCGCCTTATCAACATTGGTGATGGTAGGCGCTACCTATGCCTGTCATAACGGATTAGAAAAAAGTAGCATGCTTTGGCTCATTGGCGCTTATGGTGTAATTACGGTAGGGGAGTTATGTTTGAGTCCTATGGCCTTGTCGTTGGTTTCTAAATTAGCTCCTCCGCGCCTCACCGCCTTAATGATGGGCGGTTGGTTTTTATCAACCTCCATTGGAAATAAATTAAGCGGGGTATTGGCCAGCATGTGGGATGGATATGAACACAAAGCCAATTTCTTTCTTGTTAACTTTATCCTTGCGCTTTCAACCTCCATTATTATTTTGTTGATGATTAAATGGCTCAATAAGATAACAAAGGAACATCGCGTATAGGACACTTATTCATTCATCAATTTAAAGTTTTTGACATGGAAATTATTGACGGTAAAAAAGTTTCTGAGGACATTTACAGTGTTCTTAAATCGGAAGTTGATTCAATTAAGGCAGCCGGTGGTAAGCTTCCTCATTTGGCAGCAGTGCTTGTGGGCAATAATCCGGCCAGTCAAACATATGTAGCGGCAAAAGTAAAGGCCTGCGAACAGGTTGGCTACGGATCAACTTTAATTAAATTGGATGCCGATACAACCGAAGCTGCACTGTTGAAAACCATTCATGAATTAAACAACAATGCCGATATTGATGGATTTATTGTACAGTTGCCTTTGCCTGCACACATAGATGAAAACAAGATTACGCAAGCCATTGCGCCCAACAAGGATGTTGATGGTTTTCATCCAACTAATTTAGGAAGAATGGTTTTGAATTTACCTGCTTACCTACCTGCAACGCCTTTTGGGATTGTAAAATTATTGGAAGCATATCAAATACCCACCTTGGGTAAGCATTGTGTGGTTATTGGCCGCAGTCATATAGTTGGCTCTCCTATGAGTATTTTGCTTGCGAGAAATAGCAATCCGGGCAATTGCACCGTTACGCTCTGTCATAGCCGATCAGCAGATTTATCGCATCATACGCGACAGGCCGACATTATCATTTTAGCCATTGGCAAACCTTATTTTCTTAAGAAAGAGATGATAAAAGAGGGCGCAGTTGTGATTGATGTAGGCATCAGTAGGGTGGAGTCTACCACTACAAAAAGTGGTTTTAAGTTGGCAGGCGATGCCGACTATGAGGATATTGCCGAGAAGTGCAGCTACATTACACCTGTGCCCGGAGGTGTTGGGCCAATGACAATTGCGAGTTTAATGTACAATACTTTACTTGCTTGCAGAAAAGAGATTTATCCTGCATCCTAATTGGTTAAACCCAAATTCCGTATTAGAAAATGCGGAATCGCTGAAACAGCTGTAATTCAATCCATGGAATCAATGGAATGAAAACTTCTTCTGACCCGGATTGCCCTTCATAAAATCACTAGTGCGTTACATGCGTAACTACTATTGATTAATTCGGGTTAAATAATCGATAAACTTTTTAGTTTCCCCATTTAGTTAGAGCACGCATTACAATTTGCAGGTCTTGATACAGGGTATAATCTTTGCTGTAAAGCAGGTTTAATTTATTGATGTTGGTTGCGTTGGGTTTCACTTTAAGCGCATCAACTGGAGAAAGTACACCTTTTTTAATAACGGGCAGTGGTTTTAATAAAGGTTCTTCGTGCAGCTGAATGGCTTGATATCCTACCCACGATTGAATGCCCAGCAATACCAAGAAAATATTTTTTAAAAAGCCAATTTTTTTGTCAACCAAAAATATTAGAAAGGGGAATAGCATCAACATCAACAAAGAAACAATCATATCAAAAAGTCTTTTATTTCTTCTATTTTCAGGTTTAGCAATGGAGTTGATATCAATTACATATAAGTCGCCTGCACTATCAATACTATTGCTTCCAACTAAAAATAAACTCTCAGGAGGTGCTATTTTAAAGTCAACATTGGTTTGCACCAAATGGCTCATGAGTTCAATAATTTTTTGAGAACTTATATCTTTTGCACAAAAGATAATTTCATCAATTTTATAAATCATGATGCTTTCCTCTAATTGAGTCAAGTTGCCGGTAAAGTAATTCGGATATTTTTCACACGCATCATCAACACTCAAGAACATAACAAAAGTAGGAGTAATGCTCGTTTTTTCGAGCAACTCAGCAACTCTTTTTGATTCTTCGTAATTGCCTGCAATTAAAAACCGCTTTGTAAGTTTACTACCCAAGATAAAACCATTTACCTTGAGCAAGCTAAGTATCACCCGTATCCCTAAACTGATTGTTATT
>JALRAS010000208.1 GCA_023262495.1 Bacteroidia bacterium
CTCCAAACATTTCTCCATCTTCCGAAATCAGGGCAAGTCGGTCAACATCCGGATCTACTACAATTCCTAAATGGGCTTTATTTTTCAAAACTGCTTTTGAAATATCATGCAAGTGCTCGGGCAATGGCTCGGGGTTATGAGGGAAATTGCCATCAGGTGTGCAGTATAGTTCCACAATCTGCGTTACTCCAAGCGCTTTTAAAAGCATAGGAACAGCAATGCCACCGGTGCTGTTTACACAGTCAATCACCACCTTAAAGTCTCTGCTTTTTATGGCCTCAACATTAACTGCGGGCAGCGCTAAAATATGTTCGATGTGTTTGGCCATGTAGCCATCCATCAAATAATATTTACCTAAATTTTGGACTTCACTGTATTCTATGTGATCTTTTTCGGCAATCTCGAGTACTTCTTCTCCATCTTTCCCAGATATAAATTCGCCTTTATGGTTGAGGAGTTTGAGTGCATTCCATTGTTTGGGGTTGTGACTTGCAGTTAGCACAATGCCGCCATCGGCCTTTTCAAGGGCAACTGCCATTTCCACAGTAGGGGTGGTGCTTAAACCTAAATCTATTACATCAACACCGCAACCCATGATTGAGCCGGCTACCAAATGATTTACCATTTCACCGGAGATGCGTGCATCTCTTCCTACAACAATTTTTACGTTTTTTGATGCGCTTTTATCTCTGATCCACAACGCAAAGGCCGAACTAAATTTTACGATGTCAATTGGACTAAGTCCTTCTCCCGGTTTACCGCCTATCGTACCTCTTATTCCTGAAATTGATTTTATTAATGTCACTGTATGCTATTTTTAAACAAGTGTGCAAAAATACGATTTTAAATAATGCTGCACGAAACGATGCCTTTAAGTTATCCTCAAAAGTTGTTATTAAATTGTTGATAATTTATTGTTTTAATAAGCGTAATGTAATCAATCACACGGGATTAAATTCAAGTAAATACAACTTTAAAAATATTTGGTAAAATGATTATTTGATACTTGTTATAGGAGATTTCAAGGAAGTGAAAATAGTATCTAATTCCAAATTTTTCTTGGGCGTGTAAATGTCATGCTGAATTAAATTTTCAATCTCCTTGATACGCTCATCGGGTAGGGGATGTGTGCTTAATATGGCAGGAATATTGGTATCAGATACTTCCTTTAGTCTTTCAAACAAGCTAATCATGCCTCGTGGGTCAAGTTGTTGTTTTTTCATTAATTTAAAACCATTTTCATCAGCATCTTTTTCGAGTTGACGAGAGTATTGCAAATGTCCTAATTCGCTTGTTTGATTGCTCAGTACGCCTATAATAGCACTATCAGTACCGCCAAAAATAATTTGTAAGAGGGCAGTTAATCCAATTTTATTGATGATACTTTTTAAGGTATGCTTTAGCGTAACATGCGAGTATTCATGAGCAAGCAGCCCGGCCAATTCTTCACTGTTGTTCATTTTATTGATAATTTCATCGTATACCACGATGTAGCCGCCCGGCATGGCATAGGCATTTACTTCTTTTTTACTCACACATAATATCTCAGCTTTGTATTCCTTTTCGAAGTGTAAACTGTCGAAAAAATCGTTTAACAATTTTGATTTTACAGAGTCGGTTTTTTCAGATGCCTTTACCTGATCAAACATGATTTTTCCCAGCTTTTGCTCATACTCAGCCGGGAAATTGTTGGTTGCCGTTTTTACCATCCAAGGCAACAGAAAAAAGTACGCTAGCAATATCAAGCCAACAATGCCGCCACCCAGCACAACCATCAGTTTTACAAATGTTGATTTAGGATCTTTAAATAAGTTGGCTACCATCGGGTAGGATGTCATACTTTCTTTTAGGGCGGCTAAAAATTGTTCATCTCTACAGGTTAAACTTTGATATGGGAAGGCCCCAAAATTAATTACTACATTATGCTTGTTGTAGGTGTGCATACCTACAATTTCGGTCATTTTAACGAATTGCCATTGCGGGCTTTCTGCCGTTTTAAAGGTAAACCCATCGGCAGTTAACGCTATTATCGCCTGCATGCCGCGTCTTTCAGGTTCGAACTTGTATTCTGCTGTAAATTGTGTAGAATTGTACATGGCTAAAATTGATTTACAAATAAACTAATTCTGCGGCAACTCTTGCAGTTTGTTTACGTTAAAGTAATTAAAAATAAATACATGGGCAATCATTACGAAATTATTATTTCATCCTCTAGTCATCAACTTCCAATATTGGCGAGTTTAATAACACCTGAAACAGCAGGTAAGGCACCGGTTATTATTTTTTCGCATGGCTTCAAAGGGTTTAAAGATTGGGGTCATTTTCCGCAAGTGGCAGCATGGTTTGCAGCGCAAGGAATGGCTTTTTTAAGATTCAACTTTTCTCACAATGGCACTTCACCTGAGCACCCTGCCGATTTTGTTAAGCTAGAGCATTTTGCGCTCAATAACTTTAGTATTGAATTGCAAGATTTACATGATACTATTGACTG
>JALRAS010000209.1 GCA_023262495.1 Bacteroidia bacterium
GTAACACTTGCATTCGCAAATATTTATCTCATTTGGGGTGTTACATTTTTGGCGATCTCAATTGGACTGCAAGGGTTTCCGCCTTTCATTCTATCAGGGTTGCGATTTCTAATAGCTGGGTTGCTAATCATTAGTTACTTACGTGCAAAAGGTGAAAAGGCCAACTCTTTTGATAACTGGAGGAAAAACGCAATCACAGGAATTCTGATACTTACAGGTGGTACAGGTCTTGTGGCGTGGGGGGAGCAGTTCGTAACAGCAGCAGAGGCAGCCATAGCCATGGCAACAGGACCATTTTGGTTTATTGCCATCGATAAAAAAAATTGGAGATATTATTTTAGCGACAAGTGCATACCAATAGGCCTTTTGATAGGATTTACCGGGCTTGTTTTATTTTTGAAAGGAAGCGCAAATGCCTCTTTCCACAGCGATGTAAGTCCAACTTTACGTTTTGCCGCATTTGTAGTATTGGCGCTTAGTTCGGTAAGTTGGGTGTTGGGTTCTTTGTTCTCGAAAAACTATCCATCGGGGCATTCAACATTCATGAATATTGCACAACAGTTAATTGCTGCGGGTTTAACATCATTATTATTGGCTTCAATAAATTCAGAGTGGAAACAATTTAATATCGAAACAATACCTTTAAACGCCTGGTTGAGTTTGCTATTTTTAATTTTATTTGGCTCTGTAGTAGCATATCTCTCATACATTTGGTTGTTATCGGTAAGGCCTGCTGCATTGGTAAGCACTCATACTTATATCAATCCTATTGTTGCTGTAGTTGCCGGTTGGTTTGCAGCTCATGAAGCTGTTAATGCCAACCAATTGATTGGCTTGGTGGTAATTTTATTGGGCGTATTACTTACAAACCTTACCAAATATTTTAAGCTCTCTAAAAGATCGAAGGTAAAAATTAGAAGAACCCTGCGGGTATGGGGTAGGGTGAGTCAACCATATAAATACATCACAGACTTTTAGTTGATTGCACTGCTATAAAATCTCATAGCCCATTCAAAATTCAATTTCAAACCAATCGAAACCTAATACAAACGAATTAAATTTTTAATAAACAAAAAGAAGAAACTTATGCCAACATTAAGACTAGGGGACATAGCTCCCAATTTTAACGCAAAAACATCTATTGGAGATATCAACTTTTATCAATATTTAGGTAATAGTTGGGGTGTGTTGTTTTCGCACCCTGCAGACTTTACACCTGTATGCACAACCGAGTTAGGTGCAACGGCAAAACTAAAAGATGCCTTTGAATTACGCAATGTAAAAGTGTTAGCGCTGAGTGTTGATCCTGTTTTAAGTCATGTGCTGTGGATTAATGACATTAATCAAACGCAAAATACAGAAGTATTTTTCCCAATCATTGCCGATTATGATAGAAAGGTATCTGAGCAGTTTGATTTCATTCATCCCAATGCAAGCAGCACCGCAACGGTACGTACAGTGTTGATTATTGCACCCGATAAAACCATTAGACTGATTATTATTTATCCTGCATCCACAGGTCGAAATTTCAATGAAATTATTCGTGTGATTGATAGCTTACAACTTACCGATAATTATCAAGTAGCCACACCTGCCAATTGGCAGCAAGGGCAGGAGGTGGTCATACTACCTTCGGTGAGTGATGAGGAGTTGAAACAAAAATTTCCTAAAGGTCACACCATGATTAAACCTTATTTAAGACTAACTCCCCAACCCAACTTGTAAATCAGCTCATGGATAAGCAATCAAATAATACTGAACTTTATATTGATGAAAACGTAGTGAGATTAATTGCCTTGCAGGTCATCATGATCGTTTTTACTTCTCTAAGGTGGCAACTTGGTTTTCCTCTTTTTGTGCTCTTTGCCGATTTTGTGTTAAGGGCTTTTACCGGGCAGCCATCACCATTAGCGGCAGTGGCAAAAGTAATAGTAGACTTGCTGAAGCTGCAAGCAAAACCTCAGTTAGCAACACCCAAAAAATTTGCTGCAGGTATTGGCAGTGTCTTATCGCTTTCTCTGTTCATTCTTGTTTCCTGTCACCAATACCAAACAGCAAAAATGATTGGGAGCATCATCATTTTGTTTGCATTACTTGAGGCGGTATTTAAAATTTGTGTGGGGTGCTATATTTTCAATCTGTTTGTGGCTCCATTCAAAAACAAGAAAAATAATGATGTTTAAATTTAAATATTTCACTAGTGTACTATGATAGCAATAAAAAATATTTCGAAAACATTTCATCAGAAAAAACAACAGTTTAAAGCACTTGACAATGTAAGTTTGGAAATTCAACAAGGCGATATAATGGGCATTATAGGGTTTTCCGGTGCCGGGAAAAGCACGCTTATTCGTTCGGTAAATCTGCTTGAAAAACCTGATGAGGGAAAAATTATAATCAATGGAAAGGATATGATGAACTTAAGTAGCAGTGAGTTGGCAAGTGAGCGTAAAAAAATAGGAATGATTTTTCAGCACTTTAATC
>JALRAS010000020.1 GCA_023262495.1 Bacteroidia bacterium
CCACGATATTATTGTTAGCCCTTCTGCACCACTCAACGCAGTGCTTGAACTCAGGAATTCCGGTTGTAACGGCAACCTGATACAATGTGTTGATGGAGCTGGCGTTGGCGGCAGTGAAACACTCAGCTTACAAGGATTAATTATAGGCAATACCTACCGCATCAGAGTTTTTGGACGTGGTGTAGGCGCAGCTACCCAAGGCAGTTTCAATATTTGTGTTGTGAATGGTGTGGTAACTCCCGGCCCGGCCAACGATAACTGCGCAGCTGCGACAGCGCTCACGCCAAGTGGCTCTCCAACTTGTTCGTCACCAACCAACGGTACGGTATTAAATGCAACCCAGTCGGCACCTTCAACAACATGTTTCGGCACCAACAATGATGATGTTTGGTTTCAATTTACAGCCACACAATCATTACATAATGTTATCGTTAGCGGTTCTGCTCAGTTTGATGCTGTGGTAGAAGCTTTCAGTGGCGCATGCGGAGCATCAGGCATAGCTTGTATGGATCTTACAGGTAACGGTGGAACAGAAACGCTATCTTTAACTGGTTTAACTGTAGGAACCATATATTATGTTAGGGTTTTTGATGTAAACCCCGGTGTACCTGCAACGCTAACCTTCACTATTTGTGTTACCACGCCCACTATTCCGAGCCCTCCTGCAAATGATTTAATTTGTAATGCCACCACTATTTCTGCAGCAAACAGTTGTAATCCATTCCTTCAAAACGCGGCAGGAGCTACCTTATCACCACAAGCTGTTCCTTCATGCGGAGGAACACCCAACGATGATGTTTGGTATAAATTCACCGCTGCCCAAACCTCAGCAATTGTGCAAGCCACCGGGCAAGGAACCTATGATATGACAATAGCAGGTTATGGAGGTACATGTGTTTCACCGGTATTTCTTAACTGCACCAATACCAATGGTCCTGGGCAAACAGAATCACTGGTGCTATCAGGATTAACTATTGGTCAAACCTATTTCATCCGAATTTATGATTTTGCTTCCGGAACGCCTAGCAATTCAAATATCTCTATTTGTGTAGTTAACGTAATTCCTCCTCCATTTCCTGTGAATGATTTATGTGATGATGCCATACCACTCAATTGCGGAAATATTGCCTTCGGCCAAAATACAGTGGGTGCTACCTCAACCGGTGACCCCTCTGCATCCTGCGGTGGTATGAGCGTAACTAACATGAACGGTATTTGGTATAGGATATTCGGAACAGGAGACTTCTTTAGATTAAGCACCTGCAACGGAACCACGTTTAATACAAAAATTGCAGTATATAGTGGAAATTGTACCACACCTGTTTGTGTTGCTTCTAATGACGACTTTTCGGGCTGTGGAAGTGGCTTGCAGTCACAAGTTTCATGGCAGTCGGTTAGCGGTACTGATTACTTTATTCTAGTTGGTGGTGTTTCTGCTGCTACAGGTATATTTCAATTAAAATTTGAGTGCTTTCCATGCCTTAACCCAACAGTGGCCGGAACCATTACGGTTAGTCCTTCTCCAACAGTGAGCACGGTGAATGATACCTATACCCTTGCCTTATCAGGAAATACCGGTAATGTTGTTAACTGGGAGTTTTCATTAAATCCATCATTCTCCCCAATCAGTAACACTGAACCGAGTGACGGAAATAATGATTTAGATTTCATCAATCGTGTTAATGGAACTATTTACGCCAGAGCAATTGTTCAAAATGGACCGGGCTGCCAATTACAAACAGGCACTGCGGCAACAATTACACCAAGATGCGCCTCAACCATCAACAATAGCCCTGCCGCTACGAATCATTACATCACTAATGTGGAGTTCAATACCATTAATAACAACTCAACATATGATGCAAGTGGTGATAACTATCAAAACTTTCAGGCACTCAGTACAACTGTACAAAAAGGAGTTTCTTATCAATTAAAAATTAAAACTTTCGGTACAGAGTTGCTGGGAAGAATTGCCTGGTTAGATATCAATGGCGACAATGTGTTTAATAACACAAACGAGAATATTTTACCACCTCAGGCCCCAACAGCAGGAACAACAAACTACATTATTTCCATTCCTTGTACAGGTATCAATGGAAACGTAAGATTAAGGGTAATGGTTACCAATGGAACACCCAGTGCCAATGCCTGCAATACCTCGGCTTATGTGAGCGGTGAAATTGAAGAGTATACCATTAATGTAGCAGGTACTGGCTTTGGAAATTGGGTTGGTGGAACAAACGATTGGTGCACAGCTAGTAACTGGGCTTGCAACACAGTTCCAAACGGCTCTATCGATGTTACCATTCCCGCAACAGCGGCACAAATCAATTTAAGCTGTGACGCCACCTGTAGAAATATTAACTTCCAAACTGTACCGCCATTTTTTGGTTCTAACGGCATTAATACAAATGGATTTAAATTGAATGTAAAGGGCAATTGGTCGGTAACACCATCTGTGAACTCCAATGTATCAATTGTTGACCCCACTGTAAGTGCCGGCTCAGTTGAGTTCAATGGAAATGCGGGTGCACAAACACTTACCGGTAGAACCAATTTCAACAACATGACTTGTAACAATGCTACAGGTAATATCATCTTATCAGGCGCTACCAGCATCAGCGGAATTCTTAGAACAACTACAGGAACCTTAGCAACAAACGACAACCTCACACTCCGATCTGTAACAGGCAGAACTGCTCTTGTCAATCCAGTAGGAGGTACTGTTACCGGCAACGTAACTGTTGAACGCAAAATAGGATCAGTTGGAGGATATCACTACCTGTCTTCACCTGTGGCCAATGCCTTTGTTAACAATACAGTGAGCGGATGGAGAGATGACTTTACGATTCTTGCCGCTTTGGACGGACAGGTGTTTATTCCCGGACAAGTTTATACCCAATTGGCCACTGTTTGGGAGTACAACGAATCTGATTTGAATCCAAGTCCAAATTATGGTTGGATTGCTGCAACTGGTACGTTAGATCCGATTACTCCGCTTAAAGGATTTGCTTGTGTAGTTAACGCAAACATAACAGTAGATGTAAGAGGTCCGCTCAATAATGGCACTATTCCTGATGGTTATACAATCACCAAGGTAACTGATGGTACTAATATGATAGGAAATCCTTATCCTTCACCAATTAGCTGGAACGCATTTAGACTACAAAATAGCTCGGTATTGTCTACAGTTGGTTACAAAGCCTTTATTTCTGCCGGTGGATATTCAGGCAGTTATGCCTCTTGGGACGGCTCAGTAGGCACTAATGGACTCACTGACGTAATTGCCTCTTCTCAGGGAATATTGGCTACCGCCTTAACTACCGGAAATATCAACGCTTCAAATGCCATAAGAAACACCAGCTACTCAGATGTATCTGCAACTTATTACAATAATTCAAATGTGTCTAACTTGTTCCGAATGGAAGTTCAAGGTAATGGCTTTGCAAACGAAATGGCCTTGTATTTTGACCCAACTGCTAATGATAGCTATGAAATGAACAGAGATGCCACCATTTTATACTCTCCTGTTCCCGGCTTCCCTAATATTTATAGCGTAATTGATAGTGTAGATTTAACCATCAACGTGATGGGTGAGCTAGATGTAGACAAAACAATTCCTCTTGGTGTAAAAATTCAAACTGCAGGTAACTACCAGCTAGTACTAACTGACATGTCAACCTTTGCCCCTTCTGTGATTGCATACTTGGAGGATACACAACTTGATTCCATGATAAATCTAAGAAATCAACCATCCTATATGGTTAACCTACCGGTTGGTAATTTCAAAACAAGATTCATTTTGCATTTCCGTCCAGCTGTTTCATTTGATATTGCAGATGAAACTTGTACAGGTTCAGACGGCAGTGTTGTAGTCAATTATCCTTCTGCGCATCCTTATGATGTTCAAATTATTGCTTCAAATGGCAATGTTGTAAGCACACTTACAGGAGTTTCTGGACAACAAACTATAAATAATTTACCTTCAGGAAACTACTCTGCACAGCTCACTTTCGGAACAGCACCAGATGTTTATTCAACAGTAGACTATTTTAGTGTTGCTGAAGGAAACAGCGTAACAGCAGCGCTTTCAGCCAGTCAAAACTTTGTTGACATCAATAACAATCAATCAATTGATTTCATTGCCAGCAGCGTGGGTGCAACAACCTACAATTGGAACTTTGGAGATGGCACAATCATCAATAATGGTCCAACTAACATATCACATACCTTTACACAAGCCGGCAATTACAATGTTACTTATACTGCTACAAATGGTATTTGCAGCACCTCAGCTACCGTTGCAGTAGAAGTTGTAAATACAACAGGAATTGCTGATTTAGCACAATCGGGCATGAGTATCATCTCAAATGGCGATCGTCTTGCCATACAGTTTAACAAAACAGCAGGCAGCGGCACTATTGAAATGTTTAACATGGTAGGCCAGAGAGTGTATGTAAATGAACAGGTACTTTTAAAAGGTACCAAGCAATTGACCTTCGATCAACTCTCCGTTGGACAGTATATTATAAAAGTAACAGGAAGAGATCAAGTGTTCACCCAAAAGGTTTATATCTCGAGATAAAGGATCTATTTTTGAAAATTAACAGCAGCCCCGCAAGCATTATGCGGGGCTGTTTTATTTAAATCACGATTGAAGAAAAATGGATGAGCAGGTTACACAAATATGCTTGCTAAGTTATATCAGCAATAGCGATTACACTTTCAATTTGGTACAACATCAGAGTTGCCTCATTGTGATTTTTTTAAGTAGTATCGGCATTAAATATTGCATATTTATTAATTAGTTGGACTAAGAAATAAATGCAATTGGTATAATTTTAAATCTTACACCGGTAAATGCCGATCTGAAATAAATTTGATACAAATGCAGCATAAAAAATTTGCACCATTACTAATTTCACATCGGTATCACCCAAACTAATGGTATAATATGCCAAAAAATATTATCGATGGCATTTGTTCCCTCTTTTTTTTGTTAATTTGTGTCCTATTAAAAAAAAATGAAATCAGAATCTAATCAAGCCCTCAAAACAGTGGCTTATTACGTAGGAATTTTCATGGTTGGTGTGTATATACTCATTGGATTGAGTTTAATGTTTACCAATGTATTCATTGACCTTATTCCCAAAAACCGTCCGATTTACGGAGGTATAGTGCTCATATATGCTATATTCCGATTATACATGGCTTTAAGAATAAAAAAAACAAAACCGGAGTAAAACACTTTGAATTGGTTTTAATTGTAAAAATATGATGTTATGACTTGCAGACTAATATGTTTTATGATTACAGTGACCTCTATCATGAGTTCATGCAACCATAATCCTGTGGGTAAAGATTACACCGATACCCCAACTTCAGGTGTCGTAAGTATCAGCGTTGATGAATCCTATTCCTTGTTATTTGACACGCAGATTTACACTTTTGAGGCACTGTATCCGAATGCAAAAATTAAGGTCAGATATCAACCTGAGCAAGAGGCCTTGCGGGATTTGCTCAATGATTCATCTAAAGTGGCCGTATTGAATAGAAAATTGACTGATAAGGAATCGGCTAACTTCAAAGCAGCCAATATTTTTCCTGTTACAACCAAAATTGCTGAAGATGCAATAGCGCTTGTAGTCAACAATAATAATCCTGACACTTCGTTGACTGTAAATCAGATTAAAAATTATTTAACCGGTGCTGATACTACGTGGCCTCACAATAATAAGCAGAAGATAAATATTGTTTTTGATAACCCCAACTCGGCCAATTATCGATATATGAAAGAATTGATTAATAATGCTAGTTTTGGTAAAAATGTATTCGCAGTCAAATCTAATCCGGATGTAGTTAGTTACGTGAGTACACATGAAAATGCCATTGGTATTATTAGTGTTAACTGGATCAGTGATAGAGATGACACGCTTTCGCAGTCCTTTTTGAAAAAAGTTAAAGTGGTTGGATTAACAGATGAAATGTATCCCAATGAATTAACCGTATTCAAAAAGCCATGGCAAGCATACATTGCCAACAAATCGTACCCGCTTTGCCGCAGTGTGTACATGATAAATAGACAAACACGTGCAGGACTTGGCACAGGATTTGTTTCCTTTGTTGCAGGAGAAAAAGGACAGCGCATGATGAAACTAGCAGGGCTTGTTCCGGCTACCATGCAGGTCCGTTTGATACAAATTACCCATAAACCACTTAATTAATACACCCACACAATATGCTTTTCAACAACAAAAAATTCAATCTTACAAGTTTTCACCTAGGCCTTTGCCTGTTATTTTTATCGGTTGCTACCGCTCAATCACAAACCTTGCAAGAGGCCATTAAATATACCGAGAATGAACAATTTGAAACCGCAACAAGGGCATACAAATCACTATTAAAAGGACAACCTTCCAATGGTGAAATTTACTACTTCCTGGGAGAAAATTATTTTAAAAATGAAGATGCTGACAGCGCCCAATATTATTTTCTTAAAGGTGTTGAATTAGCGCCCGCTGTTCCGCTCAATTATATTGGATTGGGAAAACTCCTACAATTTGAAGGTAAAATTGTAGAAGCCAAAACGCAATTCGATAAAGCATTGGCAATGGGTGGCAATAAAAACACCACTGTATTATTGAAGGTATCCGAAGCCCTTATTAAAGCACCGCAAAAAGATTTGGATCAGTCGGCCAAATTACTCGAAACAGCTGCTAAATTAGATCCTAAAAATCCTGAGGTATACATCCTCACAGGAGATATGTATTTAGAAAAAACCGATGGAAACAATGCTATCGCTAATTATAAGAAAGCCCAAGATTTAGATAAAATATCAGTAAAAGCTATTCTTAGAGTAGGGCAACTATACGGCAGAGCAAAAAATTATACGCTTGCTTTAGATAAATACCAAGATGCAGCAAAGGTTGACTCTAGCTTTGCACCCGCCTATCGCGAACAAGGTGAATTATACTACATGGCCAAACAATACGAAAAAGCAAAAAACAAATACAAAAAATATCTCGATTTAGCAGGTAACAATTTCAGCGCTAAGCAGCGCTATGCTTCATTCTTGTTCCTCAACAAAGAGTACAAAGAAAGTATTGCATTATTTAACGAATTGCAGAAGCAAGATACCACAAAAAATTTCGTGAACAGATTACTTGCCTACTCCATGTACGAAACAGGCGACTACAATACAGGCACCAATTATATTAATCGCTTTTTCAGCAGATCGGTTCCCGAAAAAACCAAAATTATTGCATCCGATTATGAGTACAGAGGTAAGCTTTACTCAAAAACCGGTAAGGACTCTTTAGCCATTATCGACTTGGAAAAAGCTATTTCCATGGATACCGCAAAAACAGATTTATACAGCGACATGGGAAGTATTTATTTGAAAATGAAGAAATACGACAGTGCTGTAAAAGCATACGAAAGAAAGTTAAAAGCTACCAATAAACTGAATGCCAATGATTATTTCAGCATGGGACGCGCTCATTTCTTTAATCAAGATTATATCAATGCAGATACTTGCTTTGGTACTGTTATAAAATTACAAAATGCCCTACCAATTGGTTACTATTGGAGAGCCAGAACGAGTAATAAATTAGATCCCGAAGGCAAGCTTGGCTTGGCTAAACCTTATTATGAGAAATACGTTGAACTAACTACTGATTCAAAAAAATTTTTGAAAGAGCTTACTGAAGCTTACGAGTACCTCGGCTATTATTGCATGACCCAAAAAGATAATACAAAAGCGAAGGAATACTGGACAAAGCTCAAAGAAATTGACCCAACTAATCAAAAGGCACAAAAAGCGCTAGATGGTTTAAAGTAAATATAAATGAATTCTATCGGATAGTTTATTGAGGATAAAAAAAAACATACTTATCATCCAGTTACTCACTTGTGTTTACTTGAATTGTATAGCCCAAACTAAATTCCAAAAGCACACAGAAATAGGATTTTTATTGGGTGGTATTCACTATGCTGGCGATTTAAATCAACGCTTCAATATCCCAAAGAACATTGGTTTGGGTGGCTCTATTATTATTCAAAGAAATTCTTTAGATACCCGCTGGGCGTGGCGCAATACCTTTAGTGCAGGACGTTTTAGCTCGGCCGATAAAAATTCGAATGATCCATTTTTACAGAACAGAAATCTTTCGGTGAGAACATTTGTTGGTGAATTTTCATCGCAAGTTGTTTTCAATTTCTTACCTTATGAAATTGGTGGAATATCGCCAAATATGCTCTTCCCATTTACGCCTTATGTATTTACCGGAGGAGCATTTTATTACTTCTTACCTCAAGCAGAACTAAACGGAACCTATTACAACTTGCGTAACATGGATACCGAGGGACAAGGAACATCGGTATACAAGAAGAAACGTGCTGCTGCGGTGCAATTTGCTATTCCCGTAGGATTGGGCATCAAGGCATCGCTCAATAAACGGGTGGGTATTGGTGTTGAATGGGGTATTCGAAAACTTTATACCGACTATCTTGATGATGTAAGTTCCACCTATGTTTATCCCGAGGTGCTGCGCAGAGAGAGAGGAGATGCAGCAGCGGCATTGAGCGACAGAAGCTTGAATTTACAAGTAGACGATAACGAAAATTATTCAAATCTTAATCGACAGCGTGGCGATTCGAAATCCAAAGATTGGTATAGCTTTTTAGGTGTTAGCATTGTTTGGAGAATCAACGATAACCGCGGCAGATGCCCGAGTTATTAATCTAAAGCAACTTGTATAGTTTATGCTCCTTCATTTTCTTGATGTTTGGTGTTTCTTTCAAAGGAAAACGATAGCCAAAATTTAAACCACCAGAAAAAAATGTTTGCTTGATTTCCCAAAAGTTTGACTTTAATTCATTGGTATCATAAATATAATATAATGTTATAAATACATTCCTGTTGTTAAATCCAAAAGCAAAGCGACTATCGGCCGAAAAAGGAATATATAAATTTTTGCTGATGCTGCCATCAAAGTTTCCCGTTTTGCGCCACTGTATATCGGGCCCTAATCCAAAAGTCATATTGAAAAAAAATCGTTTGAACAAGACAAGATTGAATGCAAAGCCGCCCAAAACTGAAACTCCCTTCATATCAACATAATTAATATCGGCAATATCTCCGTAGTATTCACTTAAATAAAATGGAATGAAGGCAGTATCACAAGATAAACGTTGATAATATGCATTACTCGAAAACAGCCAAGTAGCTGCTGATTTCATTTGACGGTACATATTCCCATAGGCACTTTTGTAAGAAAACTTTTTGTGGTTGCTAAAAGCAATGATTTTAGTTCTAAATGTGTTCAACTCCATTGAGCGGTTTTGAAAATATGGTTGCGTAGTGTCGTATCCTGCAAAATTTACAGCTGTATTATTATCATAAAATCCCTTGAATCGTCTCCAACTATTTTCTACAATATAATGATTCCCCCCAAAATTAAATACTAAAGAACTTACCTTATTGTAACCTGTTTTAAATACCGTTGCATCGCTTGGCTGTACTGTTCGGTAGTCAAAACTAAGGGAGAGTTTATCGTAATCAAGCCCTATTCCAAATGACTCGGGCGCGTTCGACATAAAGTTGATTGAGGTGTTGATTGAGGTGTCATTTACAAATTTTTGAGTGAAAGCAACCTCAGCATTTCGTTTAGAAGAGTAAAAAGTCAATATAAGCCGGTTATCGTATTTTTTATAATACGTTGTATCGTGCTTGGGTTGCGCCATCAGTATAAAAGGACTAATGGTAAGCATGATCATATAAAACAACAGGGAATGAAGTCTTTGAGTGTTTACTGCTTGTTTTTTAAAGGCAAATAATGCGGTATAATTAAAATGTTTTAATTGGTTTAACATAATTGAATTAAAAACGCTCCATTCTAAAAATGGATGTATTTGAATGGTTCAAAGTAAAAAACTTTTCCCTTGAAAATGAAAATTATCGATAACATTCACCAATTAAAACGGCTAAACCAATGCTTCTGATTTCATCATTATGTAATGACTTTAGATTATTGCCACTATTGAGCACTGCAAACCTCAATTATTTAGCGAATTCACATGCTCATGAAAATGTTAAAAATAAATCCTATACCCCTGTTTAACAAACTGTTACACTAATATTTAAAATTCCATTTGCCAGTTTGCAGCGTTTTTGTACCTTTGCCCTCCCGAAAAATAAATAAACATGAAAAAGAATTTGCATCCGGAAAATTACAGATTTGTTGTATTCAAAGACCTTTCAAACGAATATGCTTTTTTGACGCGCTCAGCAGCTGATACTAAAGATACGATTGTATGGGAAGACGGTAATGAGTACCCTTTGGTTAAGCTTGAAATTTCTCATACATCACATCCTTTCTACACCGGAAAAGTTAAGTTGGTTGATACTGCCGGTCGCGTTGATAGATTCCGCAGCCGTTATGGTAAAAAAGCTGATGAAGCTAAAGGATAATCATTATTTTTTAATTAATCCATTAATTATAATGAACAGAAACCCTTCGGTAACGGAGGGTTTTTTGTATTTTAGGTAATTAATATTAATCCAAAACCAAGTTTTAATTTTAATACAAATTTGATGATTTACATTCTGTTTGATGATCTACACCGCAAGGATTTATATCCATTTACTTTAAGCAGGCCTGTTTGCGAAATAAGAACAGGCATTTTAACCATCAAAGAAAAATGGGAGAAACATCTTTTAGCCGAATGCAACTATCATGTTCCCGCTTATTTGGCAAAAAAATATCCTCAAGCATCAGAAAATCACACTGGGAAATCATGTGCTTATATCAATGCGGCTGTTTTTCCCGACAAGTTTATAGTAGACGAAATCACAAATATGCCGGCCGATACAGCATTGATGAGTAATAATGTAACAATTGCAGTTAAATGCGGTGCATTTGATCCTACATTCAATCCTAACGAGCATGCATTTGAGAAAAAGCAGGCAATTGCTGCTACCAATCGTTTGCAAAAACCATGGGAGATATTCAGTAAAAATGGACAGCAAATTTCGGATGATTACAAGTTGCTTACCCAGTATCGAAATAGCGCTGCCATAGATACCGGTAATCAATGTATCAACTCCGAAAATATTTTTATTGAAGAAGGTGCTAAGGTTCATTTTAGTATCCTTAATGCCTCTGCCGGTCCAATTTACATTGGCAAAAATGCCGAAGTTATGGAAGGGAGCATGATTCGTGGACCTTTCGCATTGGGTGAACATGCGGTACTCAAAATGGGAGCAAAAATTTACGGTCCAACCACTATTGGCCCGGGCTGTAAGGTTGGTGGAGAGGTCAATAATTCTGTGCTATTCAGTAACTCCAACAAAGCACACGATGGCTTTTTAGGCAACAGTGTAATTGGTGAATGGTGTAATTTGGGTGCCGATACCAATAATTCCAATCTTAAAAATAATTATGGGCAAGTAAAAGTATGGGATATGGCTCATAACGATTGGCAGGCAACAGGATTACAATTTTGCGGTTTGCTCATGGGCGACCACAGCAAAGCAGGTATCAATACCATGTTTAATACGGGCACGGTAACCGGCTTTTGCGCCAATATTTTTGATGGAGGTTTCCCCCCAAAATATATCCCTTCATACAGTTGGGGAGGACAAAAAAATGCACCAAAATTTGAGTTGGATAAGGCCATTGAAGTGGCAACTAGAGTATTCGAACGCAGAGGCATAGCCTTCTCAGATGCCGATAAAGAAATTTTCGAATTCCTTTACCATACTTAATAACCTTTATGCTATTCGTTTCTGATTAATGCTAAGTGCTCGTGATACCTGCGTTTGAGATCGTCTGATACGTATGTATTGTTATTGCCTCTTGGCACATATAATATCACGATAATTTTATAATTTTGGAACAAATTTCTATCCCATGCCTATTTATCATCGATTAGGAAAAATTCCACAAAAGCGACATACCATTTTTAAAAATGAGAATGGTCATCATCAATACGAACAGTTGTTTGGCACAGAAGGTTTCCATAGCCACTCCTCATTGCTCTATCATGTTCACCGACCAACTCAGCTTAAAGAGCTATTGAAATCTTACGATGTAAGACCTGAAATAGCCATCGATAAAAATATAAAGTCATTATTGCTCAAAGGTTTTGAACTAACACCTGAGAAAGATTTTTTACAGAGCAGGAAAGCTTTGCTGTTGAATAATGATTGTATCATAGGTTTGGCGGCACCACAAGAAAGTTTGACAGCATATTTTTACAAGAATGCAGATGCTGATGAGATGATTTTTGTGCACAAGGGCAAAGGTAAACTCCGCACCTTCATGGGAAACATCAATTTTGAATATGGTGATTATTTGATTATTCCTCGTGGTATGATTTACCAAATAGAGTTTGAAACCACAGATAACCGTCTGCTATATGTAGAGAGTGTGCATGCTTTTTATACACCAAAAAGATATAAGAGTTCATCGGGTCAATTATTGGAGCATTCACCATTTTGCGAGCGAGATTTTAAGTTGCCTACCGAACTTGAAACACACGATCAAAAAGGAGATTTTATTGTAAAGATAAAGAAAGAAGGCATGATTCATGAAGCAGTGTATGCCACCCATCCTTTTGATGTGGTAGGTTGGGATGGCTATAATTTCCCTTGGGGATTTAGTATACACAACTTTGAGCCAATTACAGGGCGCGTGCATCAACCACCGCCAGTGCATCAAACATTCGAAACACCGGCATTCGTTGTTTGTTCATTTTGTCCAAGAGTGTACGATTATCACCCATTATCAATTCCTGCACCTTACAATCATAGTAATATAGATAGCGATGAAGTGTTGTATTATGTTGACGGTGATTTTATGAGTAGAAACAATATTGAACAAGGCCATATCACATTGCACCCAAAAGGAATTCCACATGGACCTGCACCCGGAGCAATGGAAAGAAGTATAGGACAAAAAGATACACAAGAGTTGGCTGTGATGATTGATACCTTTAGACCATTACAAGTGACCAAACAAGCCATGCAAATTGACGATGGAAAGTATTATAGGAGTTGGGTTGAATAATGTGCCAATTACGCAATGTGCCAATGTGCCAATGATAAGCTAAAGAAAGTAATCTAAAATAAAATCTTTTAAATGGACTTCACAAAGCAAGAGAAATATAAAGAAAACATCATATTAAAACTGACTTTTGAATTTGCCAAAGAAATTGTATTGTTCACGGAGTTGTTAGAGAAAGACCGAAAATTTACATTTGCTAGTCAAATATTAAGGTCAGGAACTAGCATTGGTGCAAATGTAAAGGAGGCTCAAAATGCAGAGGGTAAGGCAGACTTTGTACACAAAATTAAAATAGCTTCAAAAGAAGCAGATGAATTGGAATATTGGTTATTTTTGTGCAATGAATGCCAAGGATATCCAAATGCTGATGTTTTATTAGATAAACTTCATGAGATAATTAAAATTATGTCCAAAATAATTCATTCAACAATACAAAAAGTCTAACCGAAAAAAATTAAGAACTTATATAATAATACCATTTAAAAGTTCAATCCAATTGGCACATTGCTTCATTGGCACATTGGCACATTAATTAATCATTATGAAAGAAATAAAAAACGTAGAATACGGACTCGAGAAAATATTTGAAGGAGCGCAAGATTTTTTACCCTTGCTTGGCACCGATTATGTAGAATTTTATGTGGGTAATGCCAAACAAACTGCTCATTTTTACAAAACAGCTTTCGGTTTTCAATCGCATGCTTATGCCGGTTTAGAAACAGGGCTCAAAGATCGCGTGAGTTATGTGTTGAAGCAGGATAAAATTCGCTTGGTATTAACAACTGCGCTACGTAGCGATTCACCCATTGGTGAGCATGTTAAAAAGCATGGCGATGGTGTAAAAGTAATTGCCCTTTGGGTGGAAGATGCCCGTAAATCATGGGAAGAAACCACTAAAAGAGGTGCTATATCTTTTATGGAACCAACCATAGAAAAAGATGAACATGGCGAAACTGTGCGTGCAGGTATTTATACTTATGGCGAAACTGTGCATATGTTTGTAGAACGCAAAAACTACAATGGCACTTTTTTACCGGGGTTTGTAGAATGGAAAAGCGATTATAATCCTGCGCCTGTGGGATTAAAGTTTATTGATCATATGGTTGGCAATGTGGGCTGGGGCGAAATGAATACCTGGGTAAAATGGTATGAAGAGGTGATGGGTTTTGTGAACTTTTTATCTTTCGATGATAAGCAAATTACTACCGAGTATTCGGCCTTGATGAGCAAGGTGATGAGCAATGGTAATGGCAGAATTAAGTTTCCAATTAATGAACCCGCAGTGGGCAAGAAGAAATCTCAGATTGAGGAATACATTGATTTTTATGAAAGCCCGGGAGTGCAACATTTGGCCTTGGCTACAGATGATATTATTGCAACTGTTTCGCAATTAAAAGCACGCGGCATTGAGTTTTTACCACCGCCACCTCAAGCTTATTATGATGATGTTCCTAACAGACTTGGTGTGCATATGGATATCATGAAAGAAGACATTAAGGAACTTCAAAAACTCTCTATTTTGGTGGATGCAGATGAAGAAGGTTATTTGCTCCAAATATTTACCAAACCTGTTGAAGACAGACCAACTTTATTTTACGAGATTATACAGCGCATGGGTGCCAAAGGCTTTGGTGCCGGCAATTTTAAAGCTTTGTTTGAATCGATTGAGAGAGAACAGGCGAAAAGGGGAACACTTTAATTAAATACAAATTAGAAAAGTGCGAAAGCACTGAAAAAGTAGTAATTCATTCTACTTATAAAGCGCAAACACCACCATCTTCTTATGCAAATCAATTGGAATTGTTTTCCATTGGGCGATGGTTTTGGTTGCAATAAATTGATTGGGTAGCGTTAATTCTGAAGCTACACACAACTTTGTAGTTGGTTTGCAAACTTCTAAAATATGCGCAAATAAATGATTGTTTCTAAAAGGTGTTTCAATAAATAATTGCGTTTGATTGTTTTGATACATCAAGTTTTCTAAGGTAGCAATACGTTTTCCCCTTTCAGATTTTTCGATGGGCATGTAGCCATTAAAAGCAAAATTTTGACCATTGAAACCTGAGGCCATCAAGGTTAAAATAATTGATGATGGTCCAACTAATGGCCTAATCTCGATATTATTGTTGTGCGCAATTTTTACTGCATCAGCACCGGGATCGGCCACACCAGGGCAACCTGCTTCCGATAGTATGCCAATATTGACCAACTCAATATGCTTTTTAATGAAGACAGACAAATTAGTTTGATCGGCTCCTTTTGTCAATTCAAAAAAAGGCAATTCATCAAAATTTTTAGTGAACCCTATTTTTCGCAGATACCTTCTGGCACTTCTTAAATCTTCCACAATAAATGCATCGCAGGCTGCGGCTGCAGTTGCCACTTCCGGTGGAATAACACTCATGTTTTCATTGCTGCTGAGCGTGCAGGGAATCACATAAATACAGTTTTTCAAATTTTCTATTATTTAAACAGCAACATCATATTCGCGCAAAGCACTGTTGAGCGAGGTTTTTAAATCGGTGCTTGCTTTTCTTTTTCCGATAATTAATGCACATGGCACTTGATAGGTACCTGCATTGAACTGTTTGCTGTATGCCCCGGGAATTACAACAGAGCGTTCAGGAACATAACCTTTCATTTCAATAGGTGCTTCGCCCGTAACATCAATTATTTTAGTGCTCATTGTTAGCACAACGTTGGCACCTAGTACGGCCTCCTTGCCTACCCTAACACCTTCCACCACAATACTGCGCGAGCCAATAAATGCGCCATCTTCAATAATTACAGGAGCTGCTTGCACAGGTTCTAATACACCTCCAATGCCTACTCCTCCACTCAAATGTACGTTTTTCCCAATTTGCGCGCATGAGCCCACCGTGGCCCACGTATCCACCATAGTTCCCGAATCAACATAAGCACCGATGTTGACATAACTTGGCATCATGATTACCCCTGAGGCAAGAAAAGCGCCATATCTTGCCACTGCATTAGGCACAACACGTACGCCTAGTGCTTTGTAATTTCGCTTTAAAAGCATCTTATCATAATACTCAAAAATACCCACCTCATGCACTTCCATTTGTTGAATGGGGAAATACATGATTACTGCCTTCTTGATCCATTCGTTTACTTTCCAAGTTCCATCTTCGAGGGGCTCAGCCACTCTGAGTTGTCCGTTATCGAGCAGGGCAATCACTTCACGAATAATCTCTTGAATTTGGCTTTCCTTCAGAAGTTCTCGATTTTGCCATGCCTGTTCTATTAATGAGCCGTAATTTTGCATAAAATATGATTGATTGTTATTCTGAATCAGCGTTCATTTTACCTTGATAAGCGCCACTTAAAAAAATATCTAATCGAATACCAAAAAGTGGGAAAGAGTTATTGTAGTGACCAAAGACAGAGATACCCGCGCCAACATCAAAAAATAATTTTCGAACAAACTGTGCTTCGGCATATATGCCATAGGTTCCAAAGGCAAGCGTATCATTTTTAACTCCCCATGCACGCGATACACCGCCATAGTAGGCAATGTTAATCACCTTGCTTTCTCGTCTGAAACCCACACAAAAATGCAAATCATTCATTCGGTTTCGCTTAGGTTTATTTAAAAAACCACTCAAATCAGTTCGCTGATAACCAAACATGAAATACGCACGCTTGATATGAAAATTGTATTCCACAGCCGTAGGATACCACAGCCGGCTGTCTTCAATAGCACGACCAATACCACTTCCAAAATTGACATAATTATTGAAAACTTTGAACCTGTTTCCTCTTATTGTTCTTTCTTTTTTAAGTTCGTCTGCTCTTTGCTTTTCTTGTGCCACACTACATTTTACACCTATTAAAATAAGCAACAAAAAAATAGCCGAGCTTTTTTTAAGCAAGACTAAAAGCGGGAGATATGTTGACAATTGACTACTGATAGATGATTATATTAAACCATATCTTCGGGCTTTACCCACTGTGTGAATTGTTCATCGGTCAACAGACTTAATTCAATAGCAGCTTGTCTTAAAGTCTTATTTTCTTTATGCGCCTTCTTTGTAATTTTAGCCGCATTTTCATATCCAATGTGCGGGTTTAGCGCTGTTACCAACATCAATGAATTTTCTAAATGTTTTTTAATGGTATCGTAATTAGGTTCGATACCCACTGCGCAGTTATCGTTGAAAGATACACAAGCATCGCCAATTAAACGACCACTTTGCAACACATTGGCAGCAATCAAAGGTTTAAAAACATTCAATTCAAAATGACCGGTTGCACCCCCAATACCTACTGCCACATCATTACCCATTACCTGAGCGCAAACCATAGTTAAAGCTTCAGGTTGTGTAGGATTTACCTTACCGGGCATAATTGAAGAGCCCGGCTCATTATCCGGAATAATAATCTCACCTATTCCACTACGAGGACCCGAAGACAGCATACGCACATCGTTAGCTACTTTCATTAACGCTACGGCAGTCCTTTTGTATGCCGCGCTGAGCTCCACCATAGCATCGTGAGCCGCAAGCGCTTCGAATTTATTTGGCGCAGTAACAAAAGGCAACTGTGTAAATTCTGCAATTTTTTTGGCCACCAATACATCATATCCTCTGGGAGCATTCAGTCCTGTACCTACCGCAGTGCCGCCCAATGCTAACTCTTTCACCATTTCTAAGGCATTTTTGATTGCTCTGATGCTATTTGTAATTTGTTGTGCATATCCACCAAACTCCTGACCCAGAGTGAGGGGTGTGGCATCCATAAAATGCGTTCTTCCAACCTTTACAATATTGGCAAATGCGGCTGATTTGGCTGCAAGCGTGTCGCGTAATTTTTCCAAACCCGGTATTGTAATTTCAACCGCTTGCTTGTAAGCTGCTATATGCATGGCAGTAGGGTAAGTATCATTACTGCTTTGCGATTTGTTGACATCATCGTTGGGATGTAGTGCTTTTTTATCATCCAATAATTTTCCACCATTTAATACATGTCCGCGATTGGCAATTACTTCGTTTACATTCATATTACTTTGTGTGCCACTACCTGTTTGCCAAACAACTAAGGGAAATTCCCCATCATGTATTTTAGTTAAAATTTCGTCACACACCTTTGAAATTAAATCTCTTTTTTCGGCATTTAACACTCCAAGGTCATGATTAGCGTGTGCTGCAGCTTTTTTCAAGTAAGCAAAAGCATAAATGATTTCATGTGGCATGCTGGCTTCGGGACCAATTTTAAAATTATTTCTGCTGCGCTCTGTTTGAGCTCCCCAATATTTGTGAGCAGGTACCTTTAGCTCACCCATCGTATCTTTTTCTATTCTGTATTCCATAATTAATATATTGATTAAATCTTAATTGTGCGCAAATTTGCGTTTAAAATAATTGATATACAAGACTCATTTTGATATACAAATGTTGTTTTATGATTTATTGCATTTAGAATTGATTGAGAAGTTTTTACTTCATTTTTTTTTCATTTCACATTTAGCTGAAATTTAAGAATGTCTCAATCCGAATTATTTTTGATGATGACCTACTCATCAATTGATCTGACATTTTAATCAAAACAATAATCTCCTGACTATAAACAACTTGAAATAAAATTTCATTTACAGGTAACAAATGCTTAATATAAACTTTACATTGAATTTCCTGCGAGGCCATGAATTCCTTGGATATTTGCACCTCAAATTTAAAGCAATGAAATTCAAACATTTACTTTTTCTGATTGTAATCTTAAACCTTTACACATTTAATTACTTATTTGCCCAAACAGACATAGCCACTGCTCGACAACAAGGTATTGGCGCTACTGTAACCGTATCGGGAGTCGTAACCAATGGTACAGAGCTGGGCATTATCAGGTATTTTCAGGATAATACAGGAGGAATAGCTGCTTACGGCACCCAGTTGGCTGGCCTCACAAGAGGAGATAGTGTTACCATCAGCGGTACTTTGTTTGACTACAATGGTTTACTTGAAATTCAACCTGTAACTGTATTTACAGTGCATAGCAGTGGCAACACAGTTCCTGCTCCAACGCTAATTAATGCCACACAGGTAGATGAAACTAATGAAAGCGAATTGGTTAGACTCAATGGTATTACTTTTCAAGCGGGAGGACAGGTAATTGCAGGAAATACATCATACACTGCCTCTGATGCTTTTGGCACCTTTAGCATATACATAAGAAATGGTTCAGCGATGATAGGACAATTGCTTCCGGTAGGAGCTATTGATCTTGTAGGTATTTCTTCTCAATATCTTACCAATTATCAAGTAATTCCTCGCGACTACAATGATTTTATTATTCCTCCTGCAATCCAAATTATATCTCCAATTAGCGTTTCAAACATCGTTACTGATGGTTTTAAGCTATCATGGCTAACCGACTCATTAGGTTCATCAGAGGTGCAGTACGGTCTAACACCTAACCTAGAAATTGGATTTGCTACTGGACCAAGCAATACCACTACACATGAAGTTACGCTAACCGGGCTTAATCCTGCCGATATTGTGTATGCCAGATGTTTCTCTGTAAATGGCATCGACACCGCCTTTAGCAACATTGGCGTATACGCAACTCAGTCGCTTTCTACAGGAAATATCATCAGTTATTTCAATCACTCCGTGAACAATACCGTTGCCATCAATCAAAACGCCACACAACTTTTTGAGGCAATTGACGACACCCTAATTGCCTATATCGACAGGGCAGTTGAAACACTCGACATTACCATTTATGATTTCAACAATACCAATATCTCGAGTATTTCTAACGCAATTAATGCGGCATACAACAGAGGTGTTGATGTACGTGTAATTTCAGATGGAAGTCTTGCTGCCAGTAATTCAGGTATTACCGACCTTCTCCCCAATATTCCAAGAATTGCAAGTCCAACAGGCGGTATCTACGGAATTATGCACAATAAATTTGTAATTATTGATGCTTATAACGCAGACCCTAACAAGGCAATAGTTTGGACCGGTGCCACCAATTGGCAAGAAGGACAAATCAACCATGACCCCAACAATGTTATCATTATTCAAGACCAAAGTTTAGCCAAAGCTTATACACTAGAGTTTAATGAAATGTGGGGCGATAACGGCTCAATACCTAACTTATTAAATTCAAAGTTTGGACCCGACAAAACAGATAATACCCCTCATGAATTTAATGTGAATGGTAAGCGTGTAGAATCATATTTTAGTCCATCTGATAATGTAAACAACAAACTTATTAGCACCATCAATACCGCAGAAAATAGCATTTATTTTGCATCAATGGTTATTACAAGGTTTGATGTAGCACAGGCAATTACCAACAAAGTTACAAATGGCGTTAACGCCTATGGATTAACACATTCTATTTCAGGAACACTTACCTGGAATAATTTGACAGCGGGGATGGCTCCGGGACATATGCTTGCATACGCTGATACGGCCAACTCCATCATGCATCACAAATATGTCATTATTGATCAGGAGAACCTATTCAGCGACCCTCAGCTTTGGACGGGTTCCCACAATTGGAGCAGCAATGCAAACAACAGAAATGATGAAAATACTCTTGTTGTGCATGATCAAAATACTGCCAACCAATTTTATCAAGAATTTCATGCCCGATTTATTGAAAATGGTGGTAATATTATAACCGCCAGCAAATCAACATTTGCACCTACACAGGTTCAGATTTTTCCTAATCCAAATGATGGTGGATTGTTACAATTATATGTAGACAAAACAATAATCAACTGCGCAGTCAATATTTTTAACCTTCAGGGCAAGCTCATAAAGAGCAGCATCATTAGCACTATCGCTAATACACAGCAATACGCACTTGATATTAGCAGTTTAAGCAAAGGTACCTATCTTATAGAAATACAGACTGAGCAAGGGAAAGAGGTAAAACGCTTAATTAAAATATAACGCTCGCAAATAACAATATTTTAACATTAGGGTAACAAACACGACAGAAGGAAATAGTTATTTTGTTGATTGATTTTTTAGACAAATTGACAAACCCAATAATCTCAAAATGAAGTTTCTTTTTGTGTGCCTTACGTTTTTTATTGCAACTCTCGCCACTTCATGTGTAAAAGACAGGTTATTTGTTCCAACGGTTCCTTACAGCGTTACCCCCACCCCAAAAGATTCAAGTATAAAATTAGTTATCAATGAATTTTTAGCGAGTAATAGTAGCGTTCCTGTTCCGGGTTTTAGTTACTTTCCTGATTGGATTGAAATATACAATGCAGGAGAATTTGATGTTAATTTAGCAGGGTACTCAATTACAGACGACCTTAGCAATAGAGAAAAATATGTTTTTCCATCCAATTCATCCGCTACCATTATAAAATCAAAATCCTATTTGATTATACTTGCCGATGACAGTGTAACACTTGGGCCGCTGCACACTAATTTCAGTTTAAAATCAGCTGGCGAATCCATAGGATTATACTCCCCGCAAAAAATAGGTATTGACTCAGTGACCTACACCGCACAAGTAACAGACAGGTCGGTGGGCAGAATACCCAACGGCAGCGGACCCTTTCAAACAACAGTAAATCCTACACCAAATGCTGCAAACTATTAATTATACGAAACAAAATCTGATAAAGATTTTCGTCATTTCAGCGGCATTTTTTATTACATCAGCATTTCATCCAAAAGGGAGTGCAGCTATCAAATACAGTAAAAGTTTTTCAACACAAGTTTCTGAATCTTCGGATGTAGTTATTGATGCATCAGGGCAACATATTTACATGGTAAGTGATAATGGTTTATTGTTTGAAACCAACTCAGAAGGGAAAATTATTAGAGAAAGTGATATTAGAGGAATTGATTTTGAAGGGATATGCATGGCTGATCAACTATTATACATTAGTGATGAGTCTGCCAGAAAAGTATATAGCGTAAATCCCGAAAATCTTAAGATTGTTAAAACCTTCAACTTAAATTACAATGCAGGACGAAACAGAGGATTTGAGTCTATTGCCTACAACGCTTCTCTCAAACAATTTTATTTGATTTCTGAAAAAGAAGAAATTGTTGTTCGTGTATATAACGAACAATTTGAGCAATTGAATGAATTGAGTTTTAAGGCCTCAGCGGATATCTCAAGTGCATGCTTTCACAACAATCACCTATGGCTATTGAGTGATGAGGATCATAAGCTCATGATGTTGGATGATAATTTTCAGGTGTCGAGAGAATTTACAATGAATGTTCATAATCCCGAGGGATTCTTTTTTGATGCTTTAGGCAACCTTATGGTCTTGTCTGATGATATGGCCAAGTTATATCAATTTGAAGCAGCGCTCATACAATGAGAGGATTTAAAAAAATATCTATAATAATAGCTTTGCTGCTTCCCTTAGCATTAAATGCGCAGGTCACTATTGTAAACGGCAACCATATACTTGAAATATCGGGCACGCTTTCAACCTACTATAATCACCGCTGGATTCTCCCTACCGAAACCGATAAAGACAAAAACAGATTTAATTTGCGTGATGCACAATTTCAGTTTAGCGGAAAAATAGCTAACCAATGGAGATATGAATTTCAAGCAGATTTAGCTGATTTTGTTTCTAATACAACCGGTCAGCCGGATGCTGAAAATCCAGGGTTGATGGAAGCTTCGGTTACTTACGCACTACCAAAAATAGCCAACATTAAAATAGGGTATGGTAAATTGCCCTACTCTTTTCAGTCGCTTGTACCTTTTGTTGAGTCGCCATACTGGCAGCGAGCAGAAATTGCACGCGGTGATTTTTTTAGTAGAAGAGATGTAGGAGTAACCTTATCAAAATCTCTCTTTAAGAATAAGTTATTTTTAGATGCAGGAGCTTATACAGGGCTTGGTGAAAAATCGCTCATAGGTGTAAATGATGCCAGTGGTTCACTTGAATATGTTGGCAGGGCCATGTTTTGTTATCCTGCCCGCTACCGCTATCGCATGATTGATTTCAGTCATACTGTGATACCCATATTCGAAATTGCCATAAACGGACGCTACACGAAAAGAAATTTACCCTCAGGAGCTACCTTTCCCGCAGGAAGTACAGGTGGTTACGGTATGAAAATTATTGATGGAGAAAAGTATGTGTATGGTGCAGACTTTGCCATACAATACAAAGGTTTAAGCATACAACTTGAAGCACATCAATTAAAAGGTATCCCAACTGATACCATGAGTTCACTCCTGTTTGGAACACCCCAAAGCTTTAATGGTGGATTTTTCAAATCGGGAAGTGCGGTGGCACAAATCAACTATTATTTAAAGCCCGCAAATTCAGTTTTTTCCTTTAGATATGAGTATCAAAACATAAGTGATTTGGCAGAAGGGTACACCGAAAGATATTCAGCTGCTTATGCTTATAAATTCAAAGCTGCAAATGCTATGCTAAAGATGCAGTATTACTTCTTTGGAAAAAAAGAAACCCTGGCAGACATCAAATTTAATCAACAACTAAGAATAGGCTTACAATTTAATTTCTAACATAAAACATCATCACTCATGAGACTTAATTTTTACACACTATTTATTTTTATTTTATTCGTTAATACTGCGGTAGCTCAATCTCAGTCATTAAAAATCAATGAGGTAATGGCCTCTAATACCACTACCCTTGCAAGTGATTTGGGTAATTTTGGCGACTGGATTGAAATATACAATCCCAATGGCACTGCCGTTGATCTTGGTGGCATGTTTATTACTGATGACCTTGCCTTACCAACAAAATATCAGTTTCCATTAAGCAACGCAGCTACCATCATACCTGCCAATGGTTTTAAATTGGTTTGGGCCGATGACTCTGCACAAATACTTCATACCAACTTTAAACTGAGCGGCACGCTTGGTGAAACCATAGCCTTGTTTGCTGCTGATGGTGTTACCTTGATTGACTCCGTTTCCTTTGGTGCACAAACTGCAGATGTTTCTTATGGAAGAAGTACTGATGGAAGCCCAACATGGATTACCTTTAACCCATCAACACCGGAGGCAACTAACAATGCCACCACTATTCAAAAGAATTTAAACAATGCATTTGCTTTTGAGATTTTCCCTAATCCTGTGCAAAATCAATTGATGATTAGCACACCGGGCTGCTATGATATCATGATCACTGATATGAATGGAAAATTGGTACTGCAAGGGTTGCGCAATCAACAAAATATGATTGATGTATCAGCTTTACAAAAAGGCAACTACCTTATTGTTGCGCAACAAAACGGGTTGCGTGTTTGCAAAACATTCAGTAAAAATTAATAATGATATAGATCAATGTATGCAACATAATTCCTGAAAGTGTGTTTTTAGATTGCAACAAAAAATAAGTTTTGATTTGCAAGCACGACTCAAACGGTAATTATCAGATACAATAACCAACCATGCTATATATCCAAAGCATTCATTTACAAAACCAAACAGCAACAAATCAATAATTATATAATAACAATCAAATGAAAAAAAGTAAGTTTATGACAATGATGGGTGAGATTAATCCCTGTTTTATCAAAAAAATCCAAAGTACACTAATAATTATTCTCTTGTCTGTACTGAGCATTTTAAATCTGCATGCACAAACTGCCTTCACAGCGGGTAACCTTGTTGTAGTTCGTGTAGGTAGTGGTGCTGCCGCATTAGGCACCACAGCAACTCAGGTTGCCATAGCCGAGTATTCCACTGCCGGTATTTCAGCTCAGACCCTGACTTTTCAGTCTTCCACCACCATTCCGGCAGTCGGTACAGCACCTTTTCTGAATCTTTCCGGCAGTACTGCCAACGAGGGTTTCGGTGCTACTTCGATAGATGGTGCTTTTTTTGCATTGTTGGGCTACAATACCGCAAACGGAACAGCCGGTGTAAATGGTTTATTATCCAATCGTTCCATCGGCCGTGCTGCAGCGGCAGGTACCCTCAGTATTCCTGTTACCAATACAACTTATGGCAACAATAATACCATCCGTTCGGTAGCCTCAGATGGTACTGGATATTGGGCCACCACATCGAATACAGGTGCTGGCAGCGGACTCGCTTACATCAGCTCCTCTGGAACAGTCACCACACTCAATGCTCTCAATGGCCGTTGTGTGGGAATTTTCAATGGACAGCTTTTTGCGTCAAACAGCACATCTGTTCAAGCGTTTGGAACAGGATTACCTACTTCAGGATCTATTACAGGAACTTCGATTGCTACAGTTACGAATGCTAACGCATTTTCCTTCAGTCCTAACCACGATGTTCTATATGTAGCCGATGAATCTGGATTCAATGCTACCGCTACTTCTTGCGGAGGTATTCGCAAGTTTACCCGTGCTGCGGGAACCAGCACTTGGACGTTTCAATACACACTTAATTCGAATGGTACATCTTCAACAACAGCTGCAAGGGGCTTGGTTGTTGATTGGAGCGGTGCTTCCCCAGTTATTTATTTTACAGAAGGTACTGCCTCGAATAATAGGATCATGCGCATTACCGACAATGGTTCAGCCCTATCATCTTCCAATACCTCTGGAACTGCACCAACACAAATAGTGACAGGCACTGCAAATATCCGTCTTGCGGGAATTTCTTTTGCCCCAAAAACACCTTCCATCATACTGTCAGGGGCTGCAAGCGTAGCTCCACATACCAGCGCTGCGGATAACTATACTCAAGGTTCTGGTCCTATCGGAACAGCTACTTCTTCTTTTATTGTGAATGGCTACAATCTTTCAGGGAACATTACCGTTACAGCGCCTTCTAATTTCCAGGTATCCACAAACGCATCCTCTGGATTTGCTTCTTCTGTTGTGCTCACACCTACTTCTGGAAGTGTTTCCAATCAGACTGTTTTTATTAGAATGAGCGGAGGTCTCACAACAGGTGCTTATGCTGGTTACGTCTCAGTTACAGCCTCGGGTTGTCCTCAACCAGGTGGTGTTTATGTTACAGGAAATGTAAATTCATCTACTCCTTCCATTATTGCCCCGGCCACTTTGCCGGTATCGCTCACTGGTTTTGCTACCACAGCTGGCACAGCATCTACTAACCAAACGATTACACTTACTGCAGCTAACTTAACCTCAGCACTTACCTTAAATGCATCATCAGGTTTTGAAATTTCAACTTCAGCTGGTTCCGGATTTGCTTCGTCCCTAAACTTGGGAACCAGCATCAGCAGCGTAATCATTTATGTGCGTGTTGCGTCAACTGCAACTGTAATTACAACTAGCGGTACGATTACCACCAGCAGTTCAGATGTGCCGGTCAACAATATTACCCTCGCCAACTTAAGTGCAACAGTTTACTCCGGGCAATTCACGGCAGGTAATATTGCTGTTCAGGTGCTTGGTGACGGGGCATCTTCACTCAGCGGAGGAGTCGCTGCTCGAGTGAATGTGTGGGAGTTAAATTCTTCTACTGGCGCGCTAACCAACGCATTTATTTTACCAAATGCAGCCTCCCTTCCTTCCTCTGCACCTTTTAACGTTACAGAGTCTGGTTCAGCCACATCAGGCGGTCAAATGGTTCGCTCCTCTAATGGTGCCTTTTTGTCTGTTTCAGCATATAATGCGTTAGTAGGCTCAGCAAGCGTGGTATCTACAACAACCCCTGGAAACAAACGCGTATTGGCTCGTCTCGGACAAAATGGAAGCGTTAATACATCAGCCTACGATTTCTTCTCAGGTAACAATTTCCGTTCAACTGCTTCTAATGGTTACTCGTTTTGGGCCGCGGGAACTGTGAATTCAGGTGTGGGCTTGTATTATCTTCCAAACGCTGCATCAACCCCTGTGAGTTTAGGGTCAATTAATACCCGTGTAGTACAGATTTACAATAACAACCTTTATTTTGCCTCTGCTTCTGGTGGTGCAGGCATTTATCAGGCCGGTAGTAATGGAATTCCGGTAAGAGCTTCTGATGCAGTTGTAACAAGATTGACAGATGCAACCTATCTTGCTCAATCAGGCGCAAGTCCTTACGCTTTCTCCATAAATCCTGCCGGAAACATTCTATATATAGCCGATGATGCTACCTTTGTGGGTACAAGCACTCAAGTGGGTGGTATCATTAAGTACACAAAAACAGGTTCTACATGGACCTATCAATATACCTTGCGTGTGAATTCAACTATAACCAATGGCGCTCGAGGTCTTGCGGTTGATTGGAGTGGTTCTAATCCAGTGCTATACATCACATCAAGCAACGGCACACAAATTTATAAACTTACAGATACAGGGATTGGTGCCTCAGGTACCGGTGTTCAGTTAGGTACAAATGCACCAGCAAGTTATGTTTTCCGCGGGTTACAGTTTACCCCTGTTCCACAGCCAACAGAACTCACCTGTACCGCCAACTCGTTGGATTTTGGTGGTCAACCACCTGCTGGTGTTTCTTCTGAAAAAGTTTTTAATGTTTCTGGAACTGGTTTTAGCGGTAATATTACAGTTAATGTGCCAAGCACAGTCCCTGCAGGACAATATGGTATTTCGTTAACTGCCGGTGGACCTTATACATCTTCCTTGACCATTACTGGCTCAGGTACACCTAACTCAGGAAATGCCACTGTTTATATGGTTTTTCAACCAAGTACCGTTGGAAACTACAATGGAAATCTTACAATTTCTGCCACTGGAGCTACAACAGTTAATGTACCAGTTACAGGTGCTTGCATTTTACCTGTAAATTACTACAATGTGTCAGGAGCTGATGTAACGAATCCAAATAATTGGGGAATCAATACCGATGGTAGTGGAACAAAACCGAATAATTTTACTGATAATGGGCAATATTTTAATTTAGTAAATGCGCCACTTAACCTAAGTTCAATGCAAACAACAGCTGCGCTTTCACCTTCGGCAGCAACTACAAGTGGATCCAATATCTTAACCTTTAGTAATCCACCTTCTTGCCCCAACAGTCCTTCTAGTTTATTTGTTGGTGCATCAATTACAGGAGCCAATATTCCTGCGGGAACCACCATTACTGACATAACAGGAAATGTGATTACGCTCTCTCAAAATGCAACTTTAACAGGAGCAACCTCTCCTTCCGTACCTGTTGCAGCAAGTTGGACTATTTCGGGTGTAATTTCAAAATTAATTATAGGTGATGGTCTTGTAACAAGAACCTTCACTATCCCTTCAACACATTCCTACTCAGGCATTGTAGATGTTAAAAATCTTGGCACCCTTGTGCTTCAAAATTCAAGCATCCCAACCTTGGGTGTACTCGATATCAATTCTACTGTTACCTATAACCAAACAGGAACATCAACAGTTGTTATCCCTAGCAATAACGGACCTTACGGTAATTTAACATTACTTGGGGGAACGCCCGCAACAGATATTAGAAACCTGCCTGCTTCCGATAATATTTCCTATCCATTTCAAGTGCTAGGAAACTTTACAGCAGATGGTGTAACCGTATTAGGTGCTAACTCTGCCCCTTTCACTTATATGGGCTTACAAGGCAATCTTACAGGAGCAAACGGGGCTATATTTGGCGGTAATCCTCCAACAGCTACCAATCCTATTCCTAGCATCATTACCATTGGCGATAACAATCAAACCATTTCGTACCCTTCGGGAACTGTTCGTTTGTATACGTTTACCTCAACCAAATCGGCAGGAACGCTAACGTTGGGAAGCAACACCACTTTACTAACCTACGGACAAACAGGCGGCTTGTTAGGAACCACACTCAATTATTCGGGAACTGCCTCATTTGTAAGCAACACAGGTTCAATTTTGGCATCCACAGGTACGGCCAATGTTGATGTTACTTTCACCGGCACCGGTTCGTTTACCTTAGGTGGTAACCTTAACGCCAACAACACAAGTTCTTCATCTCTTGTGCCAGCAATTCCAGTAAACAGTTCAGTGTATTTAAACTTTGCCGCAGGTACAACATTTAATGATGGAGGAAACACATTAAACATCAGTAATAATTTTGGAACCAAAGGAGCTAAATCTTCTTACAACCTTACAGGAACAGTTACGATGGCTGCCAACAGTGGAACCACAAGATTACAGAGTGATAATGTTGCTCAAGGTCTTTTTGTTGCTGATCTCAATAACTTTAATTTTAATCCAGCGGGAACTGCAGGCAACCTAATTATACAGCCGCTCACCGGTAATAACGTGCTCACCGTTAAAGGCAACTTCAGTATTGGAGGGACCTCTACCCTTGGTAAATTACAGCCAAATGCAAATACTATTCAAATCGCAGGAAACTTCAGCGATTCAAGAACAATTGATATGATTTCAGCTGGAACTTCCACATTTGAATTTAATGGAACCGCTGCACAAACATTCAGCACGGCCTTTACAGGTGGCGAATCAATGTTTAATGTCAAACTTGATAATGCTGCCGGATTAACCTTAACGATAGGAGATATTAAAATTACAAGTACAGGAAATCTCAACTGTAACACAGGAATACTTAATACCGGTGCAAATAAGGTTGTGCTTAATAATACCGCTACAATGACAGAGAGCACCAGCAGTTATGTATTAGGATTTGTAAACAGCACACGTGTACTTACAAATGCGCAAGAAACATTTGGCGGTATGGGTTTAAAGATTACGGCCTTAGGTAGTCAACCAGGTTCTACATTGCTTGTACGTCAAACAGGTACAAATATTTCGGCCGGCTGCAGCAATACAAGTATCAAACGCAGATATACTTTAACTCCTACAACCAACACTTCGTTGAATGCTACCGTGGTTTTCGGCTATCTTGAAAGCACTGCCGAACTCAACGGATTAGCGGAATCATCTTTGGGCTTGTTTAGCGGAGGTGGACCATGGAATCTAATTTCTACCTTATCACAACTAAACACCACAAGTAATGAAATTACAGTGACAGGGATCAACACCCTAGGATCTTTCACAGCTGCCTCAGGAGCTCCTAATGCTTCTGCAGGAGGTTCGAGTTCACTTTGCGGATCGGGAACAGCGACAGTTTCGGGTGCAAGCTCCACCTTTGGTAATTTACTTTGGACTCACAATGGTGCAGGCTCCATAAGCAATGCTACATCGCTTACCCCAAGCTACACAGCAGGTGCAGGAGATGTTGGCAATACTGTAACCTTAACTTTAACATCATCTAATTCTGGCTGTTCAGATGCTACCGCAACTTACTCGGTTATTGTTAACTCAATACCAGTTGCAACAGCAGGTGGTTCAGCGGTTAGTTGTGAAAATGGATCTGTAACAGTAAGTGGCGCTTCGGCAGCAAACGGAACCATTAACTGGACGCACAACGGAGCAGGATCAATAACAAATGCCAACACCATTACACCAACTTATACATGTGCTGCCGGTGACGCAGGAAATACTGTAACGCTTACTTTGAGTGTAACAGGCATAGCACCATGCGGAACTGTAACTGCCACTTATACCATCAATGTACGTCCTCGCCCAACAGTTACTCCAAGTCCGGTAAATATTTGTACAGGTACACCCATTGGAACTATCAGTATTGTTTCACCAGAGGCAAATACCGATTACAAATGGTCTCCTGCAACTGATTTGTATACCGATGCAGGCTTAACCACTCCATATGTTTTAGGTACAGCTGCTTCAACTGTTTACACTGCTCCCTTCTCCAATACCTCATACAATGTTACAGCCACCAACACAACAAATTCTTGCACTACCGGTGCAACCGCTGTGAGTGTAATTGTTTGCCCTGCAGCCAATAATGATATTTGCCAGGCAGATGCGATTACAGCCGTTCCTGTAACAACCACAGGCGCTTACACACAATATAGTTTAACAGGTGCAACGCCTTCCATCTTTGCTTCATGCTCACCTATTTCGCGCGATGTTTGGTACAGAGCAATCGTTCCCGCAAATGGAGAAATTAACGTTGTTACTGCACCTGGCAACAATGCCAACAGCAATCTTAACATTGTAAGTTCAGTTGTATCAATTTTTACAGCCACAAACTGCTCTACTGCTGTGACTTTAGCAGGTTTAAATGCTTGTAACTCCAACGGTGCTGCAGGTAATATGAGTTACGCTCGTGCCAATGGATTAACTCCGGGAAGTACAGTATATTTGCGTATAGCCAGTTCAAGTACAGGAAATGCACCTGCTGCTCAGTTCATCAGAATGGCTGTTACGAATGGATTAGTTTGGACAGCAGCTGCTGATGATGACTTTAATAATCCAGCGAATTGGGTAGGTGGTGATGCTACAGCCCTAACAAAACCTAATGCCGCAATCTCTGCTAATATTCCTCACACGGTTATTCGACCAAAATTAAATGCCAACAGCAACGTAAATGGCATTAGCTTTACCTCAGGGCCTCCATATTTTGGCTCACCGGGCATCAATTTGAACGGCTTTACGCTCAATGTGAAAGGTAATTGGGAGGTTGGTCCATCTGTGAACTCTAATTTAACAATTGACTGCAATGGAATTGTTGAGTTCAATGGAACAGGTGCCATAGGTCAAACCATTTCAGGAAAAAACAACTTTGGTAACTTAACTACAAACAATACAGCAGGAGGTGTTACTTTAGCAGGTAATACATCGGTAAGTTGTATCCTCAAAACAACAGCAGGAAACTTAAACAGTGCGGGCTTTTTAACTTTGCGCTCTACTTCAACAGGAACCGCACTTGTTGATCCTATGAGTGGAAATGTAACCGGAAATGTAACGGTTGAAAGAAAAATTGGTGCGACAGGCGGATACCATTATTTGTCGAGTCCGGTTCAAAATGCCTTTGTAAACAACACTGTAAGCGGATGGAGAGATGATTTTACAATTATTGCTTCACTTGACGGACTTAATTATGTACCGGGAACAGTATATACCGCTTTACCTACCGTATTTGAATATGATGAAACCAATACCAATCCAGATCCTT
>JALRAS010000210.1 GCA_023262495.1 Bacteroidia bacterium
CGCTGAAAAAGCTGTAATTTAATACATTGATTCAATGGATTGAAAATACCTGCTAAGCGGTATATCTCTCATAAAATCACTCTTGCGTTACATTCGTAACTTCTATTGATGAATTCGGGTTTAATATTTCTTGCACTCTTCCCACTTGTCTGCTGCTTAGCATCACTTTTATTCCTCTGCTGTGATAGGGAGCACTGGTTAAAATCCATTGAACAGTACCAACAGTGCGCCTCCCGGTGCGTTGATCTTTTTTTAGCACAACAGCAACCGATAAACCAATTCGAATATTGTTTCTGAAGTGTGCCGGATTATTGTCGGTTTTTTGATTGTACATGGACTGCAAAATTATACTTTTGTGCATATTATGGAATTACTTTATATCAAGTCGCTGCACATCATTTTTGTTGTTACATGGTTTGCCGGTTTATTTTACATTGTTCGATTGTTTATTTATGATATAGAAAGTAACATGAAGCGTGAACCTGAGAGGACTATACTTACCGCTCAATTCAGCATCATGCAAAAAAGATTGTGGTATGGCATCACATGGCCATCGGCAATTCTAACCTGGGTGTTTGGATTATGGCTTGTATACAGTAATCCGGATTTTTTAAGGATGCCATGGTTTCATATCAAATTAACGGCTGTGGTGTTGCTCAGTATTTATCATTTATCATGTGGAATGATTCTTAAGCAACTCAGGGCAGGCACATGCAAGTTTACTTCCACACAAATGAGGGTTTGGAACGAAGTAGCCACAATTTTTTTAGTTGCCATTGTGTTTCTTGTGGAGTTACAACATACGCTCAATTGGCTTTACGGATTATTAGGGCTGCTACTTTTTACCGTAGTATTAATATTGGCTATTAAAATATACAAGCACCTTCGAAGTAATAAAGCTTGAACATAAAATTTAGCACAATCCTCCCTGTAAATTAGCAATCATATCAGGTATTTAAAAACATACACTTGCCTTGTATTTTAATCTATTCAATGCACCTAGTATGATTAAACCGCATATACCATAAAGCGATGCGCTGAATGATTAGATAATTGTTAGGGTGATAATTTAATTTGCTTATTTATTTTGATGGAACTATACAAAACACGCTTTTTTTAGATATTTTTTTTCTACGAACATAGATGTTTATTTTTGTTGGATTAACCAATTATTTAATGCGATAAGTGATTCCAACTTTGTGCTTTTCAATCTAATTTAGCCTGATTTTACTGGGTTTTTATGAATTGATGATTTAGCCGACAAGTAGTTGTTATATATACCGATTAAAACTTCTCAATTACCTCAAAAAAGCATATTTTACCTTATTTAGAAGAATTAATAAATTAAGTTTGAATTAACATGAAATCAGTAAGAAAGAGAATATTAATACATATTTTAGGGAGTATTACTTTTTTATTGTTACCAATAATTTTCTCTCCGCATTTTTCATTTGACTTTGATTTTATTTCTACCAGTAAGTTTCGTCATGAATGGCTATATTTTTTCTTGTTGTTGAATTTCTTTTACCTTACCTATTTGTATTTAATCCCAAGATTATTTGACAAGAAAAAGTTTATGTTGTTTTTTTTCAGTGTGCTGCTCTTGTATGTATTGATCTCATTATTAAGTTCGGTTGGTTTTTCTGATGATCATTCCAAAGTGATGGTTTATGGTAAAATACATCAACATCATCACTCACCTTTACAGCGAACAATTTTGCATGAATTCAATCATCATTTGTTCAAGTTTTTAATTGTATTGGCAACTGCTTTATTGATGAGCATTAACAACAAATTAAAGAAGGTTGCGAAGGAAAAAGTTGATGCCGAGTTATCCTTTTTGAAGGCGCAAATAAAGCCACACTTTTTATTCAATACACTCAATAGTATTTATTCTTTGGCTATTCAAAAGTCAAATGAAGTACCTCAAGCCATTGCACTTTTTTCGGTAATGTTGAGATATATTACCAATGAGGCCCATAAAAACTTTATTCCAATCAATAAAGAATTGGGCTATATCAGCAGTTATGTAGGACTGCAAAAATTACGTTTTGAAAATACCGTGAATGTTGAATTTTTTGTGGAGGGCTCAACAGATGAGCGTGAGATAGCGCCTTTGTTGCTGAGCACCTTTGTTGAAAATGCCTTCAAATATGGTGTCAATCCCGAGAAAAAATCGATCATCAAAATTAGTGTCTTTGTTAGTGAAACAGAAATTTGTTTGACTGTTTTCAATAATAAGGTAGCTGATCCTCAAACTGAAAACTCGGAGAAAGGAATTGGTCTGCAAAATGTGAAAAAGCGCCTGGAGCTGCTTTATCCGCAGCAGCATGAGTTGGTGATTAACGATGAAAATGACAGTTATTCTATCCTATTAAAAATAAAATTAAAATGATTACTTGCATTGCTATTGATGACGAACCTCCTGCACTTAAAATTATTGAGTCTTTTTGTGAACAGGTTAGATCGGAAGAGCACA
>JALRAS010000211.1 GCA_023262495.1 Bacteroidia bacterium
GCTCTTCCGATCTATAGTAAGTTCATTATTAACATCATATAATGTTTATCCTTTGAATGTTGCTGTATGTATAGTAGGAAACTTCGCTTGGATAATTTTGGGATATGTATGGAGAAAATGGTCATTAGTAGTTTTACAGGCAGTAATAACAGTCATATATGTTACAGGATTGATTTATTCACAAGTATAAATATTCTAGGCAAAGGGAGCTTAGAAGGATGAATTTTAAACAATATTTAACAGAATTAAAAATATCTTTAGAATGTCATGACGAATTAAACCCAAAAATTTGGGACGGTGAAAAAATCAACTCGCCCCATCGGTTGTAGATGCCAAAGTCCATGGCTCTGATACAATTGCTGTACACACACAACCTTTCATTTTCTGCATTGCCAATGCCATTTGGAGAAAAAATATTGGGTACAAATAGCTCTCCACATATGATGTCAACTATGATGCTTACACTGTCGACAGCCGAACAACCCGATGCATTGGTGGTAGTTACAACCCAAATTCCTGAATTAGACGGTGAAGCCAAAGGGTTTGGACAATTTGTGCAACTCAAACCATCGGGGGGAGACCATGAATAATTATCTGCTCCTGTAGCTGTTAATTGAATGGTATCTCCCAAAGCAATAGTTATGTCGGTAACATCCAAACTAACCGTTGCTTCAGGGAGTATACTGATGTTATAAGTAACCACACTATCGCAACCGTTTACGGAATTAAATGTAGCATTAAAATTAGCGTTTTGATTATAAGTGGTTCCGTCAGGTGCTGTGTAGATGCCGCATACGCTAATATCTTGCTGTAACTGATAATTGTTATTGATGGTTAGATTAGTAACAACGATACTATCGCAACCATTTGTAGTACTTAGCGTGTCTGACAAAACAATACTTTGTGTATAAACGGTACCATTGGGTGCTGTATATGACTCGCAAGCACTAATAGTTTGATTGCTTTGATAGCCGCTATTAACAGCAAGATTAAGTGTGATGATGCTATCGCAACCATTGGCAGCTGTGAGTGTATCATAATAAGTGCCACTTTGTGTAAATACTTCGCCCCATGGCGATAAATAAGTATCGCAAACCGAAGCATTAATTAATAAATTACTGTTTCCACCTGCTAAACTGCTGATATTAAAAATTAGGGTATCAGGTTTCCCGCAACCACCATTTACAATGGCTGAATAGTTTCCCGGGCACAGTCCTGTAATAGTGCTTGTTTGATTACTGAGTGTTGATTGCACAAAACCGGTGCTCCAAACAAAAGTATAAGGACCTTCGCCTTGGCTGATTGTAATGGTGGCAGAACCATCGCAACTAGTGCAATTAGTAGCTTGTACACTACTTTGTGAAACCTGTATATCAGGAATTATGAATTTGCTGATGATGATCTCATAACCATCTAGGCCGTTCGGATCAATGGTATCATCAAAATAAGCGCCTCCTCCCGGATTAGTTAGAGGGAAATTTGAAGCGGATAATGGAATACCAAATATGGGAATGGTAGAACCTGTAGCGTAAACCCAATAATTATGAAGATCGATTGCCATAGAGGTACGTCCTTCTACGCCACCTCCATTCACATAGGAAGAAAAATGCAGTTCGCCAGAGGCAGAAAACCGTCCAAAGATGATTTCATAGCCAATGGTAACTGCATTGCCAGAATTAATGAAAAAAGGAGAATTAACATTATTCAAGTTAAATGAAAAAGAAGCATCATCCGTAACACCGCAGAAATGCAGATTATCGCATGCATCTACTTCCAACACATCGAACGTACCATAAAAGTCGTAGGAGGAAGTTGTGATTGGATTGCCATCTCCACCAAAATAGGTAGCCCATAGTCTATTTCCATCATTATCAAACTTTAAGAAAAAAAGGTCACTTATGCCTCCGGCTGATGTACCTTGATAAAACGTACCGGCACTTTGCGTAGGAAAATTGGCAGATTCAGTTCCACCTGTAATATACAATGCTCCCTGAGCATCTACAACTATTGAGTGCTGAAGTTCGGCAGCTGATCCGCCATAAAACGTAGACCACAGCCGATTGCCCGCAGCAGAAAATTTCACAATAAAAATATCACCCAAACCTGCATGCGCTGATTGTAAAAAGGTTCCATTACTTTGCGTAGGAAAATTATTTGATGCTGTTTCGCCCGATAGAAATATGTTTCCATTGGCATCAGCCGCTACAGAGTGGGCCTCATCGCCTGTGCTGCCTCCATAGCAGGTTGCCCATACACGTGTACCATTGCTGTCAAACTTTAAAAGGAACGCATCGGATACACCATTCATGTTGCCCTGAAAAAATGCACCTGCATTTTGCGTAGGAAAATTGTTTGAGGAAGTTCTTCCTGCAACCAATAAATTGCCATTCGGATCTATATCTAAACCATACCCGGCATCAAACTGCGCCCCTCCGTAAAAGGTAGCCCATAGC
>JALRAS010000212.1 GCA_023262495.1 Bacteroidia bacterium
TAATTAGCTAATTAAATTGGCACATTATAAGGGGGGCTGGGGCATCAGCACATCAACACATCAGCTAATTAGCTAATTAAATTGGCACATTAAAAAGATTGATAAGTGTTTGAATTCATGCTAAGCATGCTATCAAAGCAGAATGTTGATGATGCGATGCAAACGCATACACTGAGCATTCATGTTTCAAACGAGGTTGAGTTTGGGATAAAAATTTATGTTGGCGCTTGTCATGCACTCGTAATTATTAATTAACTTAGTGCAGCTAAATGTACGGTGCAAATAATTTTGGAATGTGCCTGCTTGCCAACCTTTAGTAGTAACCCAATTATAACATCAGCTCTATGCAAACCGAGAATGATCACATAAAAAAAATTGTAACTGAATTTACATCACAGACTATCGGTATAGAAAACCCGGAGGGCTTGTGTTTTGTAACCTGCCTCCCCGTCTCTATTCTGTTAGAAACACATCAAATTGCTAATTCAATTTCCTATGGTGATGCTCCCAGAAATAAGAGTGTAGTCAATCATTGTTGGATAACACTCGATCATGAAGGAACAATCATTGATCCAACAATTCGCCAATTCGACCCCAATATGGAATCAACTTATGTTGGAAAATTAGATGACAATAAGGTAACAAAAAAATATGTTCCAATAAATGCATCTGATCAAGAATTGTTTTTGAGTACCTACAAAATTTGGGCGGAGCCCTTGATCAACAGACAACCAAGAACAATCAAGAGAGAGCCTGAATTTGAACACAAAATGATTTATGCAAATATCAAAACCGCTACTGTTCTTTACTCATACATTTCAACAATGGCATACGCAGACCAACTCATGTCTTCATTTAAATGCAACCGCTATTATTCGCCAATATTCAAGTTTTTAAAAGAAAAATCGAAAAGCGACAATCATTTTATTTTAAACTTGAAAAACGAAATGCCTCAAGCGTTTGATTTGCTTCTTTCAAAAGCACTCAGAGATGAATGAATCAACATGACTTACTACTTGCAACATGTAAGCCATATTGCCTCAAAGCAAGTCGTTATTGGTTCGTATAAAGGACAATAATTAAATATAGATAAACACCAAAAAGCTAACAATACTCAATGAAAAAAATAATAGTTGTAGCAGGTGCTACAGGAAACTTAGGCGGTAAAATTGTAAAGGAATTGTTAGCCCTAGATGTGGAAGTACGAGCCATTGTGCGCTTAAAAACAGACATTAAAAAAGTAAAAGACTTGGAGCAAAAAGGTGTCAAAGTATTTCAGGTAGACACTAGCAACAAAACAGCAATTGCAAAACATTGTATTGGAGCACATTGTATTGTATCAGCCCTGGCGGGTTTGAAAGAAACAGTAATTGATACGCAAAAGCTATTTTTAGATGCTGCAGTTGAAGCAAATGTTAAACGGTTTATACCGAGTGACTATTCAAGTGATTTTACAAACCTAAAAGAAGGGCAAAATCGAAATTTAGATTTCAGGAGAAAGTTTCACGAATATATTGATAAAATGCCAATCAAGGCAACCACTATTTTTAATGGCCCTTTCATGGATTTATTAACAACAGATATGCCTTTAATACTTTTCAAACAAAAACGAATTTTATGCTGGGGTAATGCAAATCAAATTTTGGAATTTACGACTACAAACAATGTTGCTGAATTTACAGCTGCTGCTGCTGTTGACGATAATACACCAAGATATTTAAGAATTGCCGGTGACAAACTAACGTGCAACGATTTTGTGAAATTACTTTCAGAACTTACTCATAATAAATACAAACTATTTAGACCGGGAGGTATCGGACTTTTGAATTTTATGATCAAGGTAACAAGATTTTTTTCGCCTTCAGAAAACGAACTTTATCCGGCTTGGCAAGGAATGCAATATATGAGAGACTTGATGGAAGGACGCATCATTTTTCAAAAATATGATAACGACAGGTATACACACATCAAGTGGACTTCCGTTAAAGAATTTTTAATTAACGAAAATGTTAACCTTAAATAAACAACTTACAGAAAGAAGAAAACAACGAACCGCTCACACAGGTTTGACAGAGCTTCAGGCATAGTGCTCTGCAGTTACAGTTCTAGTGTAAAGCACCAACCTCTTTTAGCCGCATGGCTTTATACTAGTTGTATTTATCCCAAATTCCACATCAGAAAATAGTAATCAGCTAAAACAGCTATGATGCAATCCATTCATTAAATGAATTGAAAACACCTGCTAAGCGGTAGTTAATAGATCTTTGGCTTCCCACCTATTTACATTGGGAATAAGGCCCATGATGTATACAATCTTATCTTTGCAAAAGGATTAATTGTAACAAAGCATTGAATTCATTCAAATGAAATATCTTAACGCTTAT
>JALRAS010000213.1 GCA_023262495.1 Bacteroidia bacterium
CATTAATGCAGGTTTCATACCTTCAATACCAACGTTTGCAATGCCGCAGCTGCGCTCGGGGGAATTAGGCGTGTTGATGATTACCTTTTTATTATTGCCCAATTTGCTTGTCCAATATTGCTTTAAGAATCTCAATCTTTCTTCTTTTCTTGCCGGACCAACCCTATTATAAAATTCAATGGCAAAAGGAATTGTTAACTCGGTATGCATGGGGTGGGTACCTGTGTGATTTAATTTCCTGATATCATGTTGAGGGTATCCCGACTCGCCATACAAGGGCCACAACTCTTCAATATTATTTTTTTGCACATACAACATTCCCGCACCTAGAGGAACACTGAGCCATTTGTGCAAACTGCTTGCATAGTAATCGCAATTTAAATCGCTAATTTTAAATTGAAAATGCGCTATGGCGTGCGCCCCATCCACAAGTACTTTCACACCCTTGCTATGTGCCATATCGCAAATTTTCTTCACAGGTAGTATTTGACCGGTAATATTGATCATGTGCGATATCATGATTAATCTTGTTTTGGCAGTGATTTGTTGCTGATACAATTCAATAAGTTCATCATCATTTTTGGGATGATTAGGAACCGAAACTATTTTGTTAATGATGCCATAACGCTTTGCTTGTTGTTTAAACATGTCGATCATGGCACCGTAATCTTGCTCAGCAAAAATCACTTCATCGCCTGCCTTCCAATCGATGCCACATATGACGGTATCGATGGCCTCGGTGGTGTTACGCGTGATGATCAGTTCCTCTTTATCGCAACCAACTAATGCTGCTAATTGCTCGCGCACCACTATTTTATCATCAGCCATTTTGGTTCTTTTATAATACGAAGCTTCTTGATTCATCATCTTTAGCTGCTTCATATATTCATTCAATATGGGCTCGGGCATCAAGTTGTAATAACCGTTTTCAAGATTTATATAATCGGTTTTTAATTGATACTGATTACGCATAGTTATCCAAAATTCATCGTCTGAAATATTTTTTGTAAAAAATTCGGTTCCGTTTTCAGCGAATAATTTCTCAAAAGCAAGGGGTATGGCCAATCCTGCCAAAGAAAAAGTTTTAATAAAGTTTCTTTTATTCATAACTAGGTTGATGTTATTACAAATACTCTTTTAGATAAGGTTGCATTTCCGTTTCAATGTCTTTTCTTAATTGCATCAATTTTTTTGCATAATGTTCAAGATGTTTTTCTTTTTCGGTCATTGGTGTCCACTCCTTTACTGCGCGTGGCTTACCTTCTTCATCTACGGCAACAAACACAATCACGCAATGTGTAGTTTTATTGAATTCAAATTCAGAAATCTTTCGCGAGTAAACATCTACGGCAATATGTATACTAGTTTTGCCAGTGTAAATTACTTTGGCTACAAGGCGAACCAGATTGCCAATTTGAATTGGCTTATAAAATCTTATCCCTCCGGCATAAATGGTTACGCAATAACCTTCGGCCCACGAAGATGCGCAGGCAAAAGCAGTTTGATCAATCCATTTCATCACGGCTCCACCGTGCACCTTTCCGCCAAAATTTACATCTGAAGGTTCGCTGATAAACTGAAATACAATTTTATTTTCCATAGTAGTTGGTATTTTTTTATTAAGTATTGATGCATAATTAGTTTCGGCATACTTTTATGCAAGCAGCATTTTTAGCGCCTGTATCTTCCATTAATTGAACGAAAGCTACCTGCGAAAATAAAAACTCGCGAATGAAATATAGTGTTGCCGATGGCACAGTTTAGATTGATGTATAAAAACGTTTAAAGGTAAAAATTAAATTACTTGTTACTAAAATTGTATCGCTGTTTTTTGGTGCTTTAAAAACTACCCAGCTTGTATTATTGATTAATTTATCAGTAATCATTTATTCCATCAAATACAGATACGATTTCTGTCATAGTCCAACAAATTGAATCATAACAGCTACTCTATAGGCATTATAACAAAACTCATAGACTAATTAATCATCACTAAAGGTATAATTTCAATATCAGATGTATTTTCAATACTCAATCAGTATATCCTAAATTGTATTATTAGTTATCCAAAGCTATCAAATAAATTTACAATGTTTAATGCCGATATAGTAAAATATAATTGAACAAAATTAGACTATTCATTTTGTATCATCGGTATTCGATTGCTGCACAAAAATATAATTACGAAAAGTTGTTTCCGAAACTCCTTTTCATTGTTAGAAAAATTTGTGCTTTAACCCAAATTCCGCATTAGAAAATGCGGGATCGCTGAAACAGCTGTAATTCAATCTATTGAAGGGCCGAATCTGAGGACTCCGCTGGAAACAATTCTTCA
>JALRAS010000214.1 GCA_023262495.1 Bacteroidia bacterium
AAACACACTGCATAATAGCAAAACAATTAACAGTTTTTTTTTCATCGTTAGTGTTTTAAGTTATTGAAACCAAGCTCAAAAATGACTGCCTTCGAAAAGCTATCAGTATTGTATCTATGCAAAAAAAAGTGTATCAAATATATGAATTTAAATTAAGTTCGACTTATTACCGCACTAACAACATATTCAATTTAAAAAACCTCCACATCCTATTTTAACTATTTTCAATATTCATAAAAGCATGTTATACTATTCCATTTACTCCACAAACCTATGCTACACAATAGAATAATGATCATCAGACAGCGTTGATACTATAATTTTTTCTGAGGCAGCATTCCTTGTTTGTGACTGTATTTCCCGGGCTAGTCATTGGTATGTTTAAGTTATAAAATAAAACGTACTGCGCAGCCATATTTTGCGCTCCACTGTTTTTGTTAATCGTTCGGAAGGCAACTGAATTAATATGATCGTCAACAAAAAACATTTGCGTATCATCAAAGGATGCATAGTAGTATGGCGCATGATAAGTTGCTCGGGCTTGCATGTGATGCAAAGCAATAAGCGAGGTAAAGGCAATGCATAAAGTAATTTTTTTCATGGTGGGGTATTTTTAAGTTTAGCGATAAAAATTTATCAAGGTTTAAATAATCAAACGAAGATTAAAAAGTAAAAGTGACATGTATAGAAGAAATTTATTGTCGATCAATAAATCATATCAAGTCACGACTGAACTACACCAATAGTAAAATTCAATAATAAACAATTGCCAAAAGCTAAAGAATGTGCAATTCAATCTTTATCATGCAATCTCAAGTAGTATCACTTTCATTTATTTTCCGGTCCACCCATCGCTTATCCCCTGCTTGATATCGGGATACGCGTATAAAATAAATAAAACCGTGGCAATGACCGAAAGTGTTTTCCAATGTTTAAGTATTAATTGTTTGAGGTCGCTTATTAGTTGCTTCATTTTTTATTTACTGATAAAACTATATGCTCAATTGGTTCGTTGGTTAAAAATTCTATTGTAGCTTGTTCGCTTTGCATGCGGGGGATATCAATAATTAAAAAATACCTTTCATTACATCAACACCTATGGCATAGCCATAAATTTTACCTTTAGCATCTTTATAAATTCTAATCTTATTGCATGCTCTTCCTAAATTGATTGGGCTCCAAGTTTTACCCGCATCTTTGGTTTCGTAACCGCTTTTCATGGTTCCAACAAAGCCATGATTTTCATCAATAAACCCAACACCAAACTCACGCGCTTCGGCATCCTCAACAAGATTAACCTCTTGCCATGTATCTCCACCGTCAATTGTTTTAGCCAATCTCTGCTGTTTTACCTCGGCATCAGGGTTATAGGATTGAATGGTTACGTAACCAATTTTTTCGGTAGGAAAAGATGCCTTCCAGGTACATTCAAATGGACGATTTGATTGAAATACTTTCTTCCATGTTTTACCGCCATCAATTGTTTTTAGGATAAGCGCATTCGATACCTCCATGTTTTCATCACTGGCAGCACAGGCAATTCCTGTTTGTTTATTAAACATCTTGATATCAAAAAGCATTTTGCAATCATCGTTCATAGGCTTTGAAGTCCATGTTTTACCGGCATCATGCGACACCATCATATTAGCCGGAGCGCCCACGCGACCAACACCATAGATATGAATTTTGTAATCTGTTTTACCATGATTAATGAATTGCTCTTTTACAATATCCATCGCACACAATCCTTTCACATAAGGCCCCTGATAAGCAACCGGACTCCATGTTTTTCCCCCATCAGTTGTGCCATATAAAGGAATGGTATCGGTTACATTTGGAAAATAATCGGTACCCACTGTTCCAGCGAATCCAACTAAACTGTCAATGAAGGCAATACATCTAAAAAAAGTTCCCTTCTTTTCTAATTGCTTTTCCCAAGTTTTACCTGCATCCTTTGTGTGGTAAATAGTGCCATACCCATTTACATACCAACCTTCATTTTCATTGATAAAAGTGATATCGTCTTGCTTACCCGGATACTTTTCGGTAGTCAGCTTTACCCAACCTTTATCAGTTACAGCAGATTCATTGCTTTTTGAAATTACACTGTTACTCCATTGCACAGCGCTTTTACCTACTTCAAAATTATACTCATCAAACAATTGCTGATACTTACCTTCAGCAAATTTATTGTAGGCCTCTTGCATGCTGCCTGATTGAGCAAAAAAATGATCTGTTTTTGGGAAAGTAATTATTGAGGCATTGCCGGGGTTAAAATGATTAACCGTATTTACAATT
>JALRAS010000215.1 GCA_023262495.1 Bacteroidia bacterium
AGGGAACACGTGTAGTGAATAAGTGTCGTTGCGCCTGAGTGAACACAACGACACTGTTTTAGTTATTATTTCGCTGCTTTAAATCTTGCACTCACCTCGTTCCAATTGATTACATTCCAAAAGGCATTGCAATAATCAGGTCTGCGATTTTGGTAGTTTAAATAATAAGCATGCTCCCATACATCTATACCAAGTATAGGTGTGCCTTTAACTTCTGCAATATCCATTAATGGATTGTCTTGATTGGGTGTTGAGCTGATTACCAATTTGCCATTATGCACAACCAACCAAGCCCAACCGGAACCAAATCTGGTAGTTGCTGCCTTGTTAAATTCTTCTTTCATTTTATCGAAGTTGCCAAAGGCGGAGTTAATAGCATCGCTTAGTTCTCCTGTTGGATTGCCACCTGCATTGGGACCCATGATTGACCAAAACAAGCTGTGGTTATAATGTCCACCACCATTGTTTCTTACGGCCATTGGGTATTTTGAAATATTTGCACAAATTTCTTCAATGCTAAGTTTATCGGCATCTGTACCGGCAATAGCTGCATTTACATTGTTTACATATGCCTGATGGTGCTTGGTATGGTGAATTTCCATAGTGCGTGCATCAATATGCGGCTCGAGCGCATTGTAAGCGTAATTTAATTTAGGTAATTCAAAGGCCATAATATTTGTTTTTTATGAATGATTAATAGTTTTTAATTTGATTTCAAAGGTATAAACAATAACTAAAATATAATTTGAAAAGTATGTTTATTTTTTGGTGAGCAGTGCCATGTAAAATCCATCGGCATTGAACTGTGTTGGTGTATAGCGTTTTTCGCCATCGAGCTGCCACTCATTGCCATGCTGTTGCATAAACCACTTGATTTGTTCTTCGCCTTCGGCCGGTAGAATACTACAGGTGGCATATACCATTTTTCCGCCTTGCTTTACGGTAGGTGCAAAGCGCTCCATAATTTCTCTTTGCTGTTGTATAAGGTTGTCAATTTCATGTGGTTGCAATTTCCACTTGGCATCGGGGTTTCGTTTGAGCACACCAAGGCCTGAGCAGGGCAAATCCAATAAGAGTCTGTCGGCTGTGTTGGCCAATCGTTTGACTGTTTTGGAGCTTTCAATTTCTTTGGTTTCGATGATTGATACACCTGCTCTGCGGGCTCTTTTGCGGAGCTCTTCCAATTTAAATGCCTTGTTGTCGAGTGCAATGAGTCGGCCTTTGTTTTGCATGATCGCGGCTAAGTGTAAACTTTTTCCGCCTGTACCGGCACAGGCATCAATCACCCGCATACCGGGTTTTACTTGTAAATAATCGGCTACCATTTGTGAGGCGGCATCCTGTACTTCGAAAAAGCCATCTTTAAACTCGGGCAATCTAAATACATTTCGCCTAAATATAAGCTCAATGGCAGCGGGGCTCCATGTTACAGAGCGGCTTTCTATTTGGTGCGCTGCAAGTATTTCTTGCAGTTGTTTTACATTTGTTTTGAGTGTATTGGCGCGCAGCACCATACTTGGGTCTTGGTTGAGTGCAATAGCCATTTTATCCCATTCATTGCCCAACTGTTGTTTACACAAGTCATCCATCCAATCGGGGTACGATTCTCGTATTTTGGTAATTTTTTGATACTTGCGTAAACGTTGTTCAATGATATCGGTATTGATTTCTTTGAAGGCAGGGAGGGCGGGCAGTTCTTTATCGCGAAACACAAACCATGCCGCATAAATTCTGTAGAATTCGTTGTCGGTAAAGTTTTTACCTGAGTCGGCCGCAGTGGCTATCAGTCGCCAATAGCGGATCATATCGCTGCATGTTTCGTATATGTAGGTGCGGTTTCTGAAGTTCCATTTTTTATTGGCCTTCATAACCCTTTCGAGGGCTTTATCGAGATTGGTACCATCATTAATTACATCTCGCAGCACAGTAACAATATTTTTGGTAAGTACTTTATGATCGAGAATATACTTTTTTTTAGGTCCTTTAAAATCTTTGTGCATAGTTGAATGGAATTGTGTGCAAATGTAGTTATTAAGGATGTGAAATAAATCATGCAAAAATTTTATTGGCTGATTGCCCTGCTCCTTTAATTGTGAATGGTTAATGGTGAATTGAGGCCGCGCTGCTCTCGCTCGCGTCTCGCGAGTGAGCTTACCTATAGGCCTCCGGCC
>JALRAS010000216.1 GCA_023262495.1 Bacteroidia bacterium
ACCTGACGATGCTTGAGGAGGCCAAAAAGCGCGATCACCGTAAGTTGGGTAAGGAGCTGGAGTTGTTCACTTTTTCGGAAAAGGTTGGCATGGGCTTACCTTTGTGGTTGCCAAAGGGTGCCGCATTGCGCGAAAGATTGGAGAATTTTTTAAAGAAAGCACAGATAAAGGCCGGCTATCAGCCGGTGGTAACGCCCCACATTGGAAATAAGAATTTGTATGTTACTTCGGGTCACTATGAGAAGTATGGTGCCGACTCTTTTCAGCCTATTAGAACTCCGCATGAAGGTGAAGAGTTTTTTCTGAAGCCTATGAATTGTCCGCATCATTGCGAGATTTATAAAGCATCGCCAAAATCGTATAAAGATTTGCCGGTACGACTTGCAGAATTTGGAACGGTTTACCGCTACGAACAGGCCGGTGAATTGCATGGATTAACCCGTGTGAGAGGTTTTACCCAGGATGATGCCCATTTATTTTGCAGACCTGATCAGGTAAAGGAAGAGTTTTGCAAAGTGATTGATTTGGTTTTGTATGTGTTCAAGGCGCTTGATTTTAAGGATTATACTGCCCAAATATCACTGAGAGATCCTGAAAATAAAACAAAGTACATTGGCTCAGATGAGAATTGGGCTTTGGCCGAAAGTGCCATTGTAGAATCGGCTGCGGAGAAGGGTTTGAATACCGTTGTGGAGCTTGGTGAAGCGGCCTTTTACGGGCCAAAACTCGACTTCATGGTGAGGGATGCGATTGGCCGTAAATGGCAATTAGGAACTATTCAAGTGGATTACAACTTACCTGAGCGATTTGAGCTAGAATATACAGGTAGCGACAATCAGAAACATCGTCCGGTAATGATTCACAGGGCTCCTTTTGGCTCTTTGGAGCGCTTTGTGGCTGTTTTGATTGAACATTGTGCCGGTAAGTTTCCGCTTTGGCTTTCGCCCGAGCAGGTAAGTGTTTTACCAATTAGCGAAAAGTACAACGATTATGCAAAAAAAGTTTTAGAATTATTAAATAATTACGATATTCGCGGCCTTGTTGATGAAAGAAACGAAAAAATCGGCAAAAAAATAAGGGATACTGAGTTAAACAAGATTCCTTTTATGTTGGTTGTTGGTGAAAAGGAAGCACAGGAAGGTAAAGTTTCGGTAAGAAAACAAGGTGTAGGTGACATAGGATCATTTAGTGTGGAGGAATTTGCATCGATAATAAACAAAGAAATAGAAACAATAGTGTAAAGTAATTATTAACTAAAAAACAGAAACCCATAGCAACAGATGTTACCAAGCCGAATACAGTAGGCGAAAGAAAATTTGATCCGCGTATTCCTAGGATTATCAAGGGAAAGGTACAGCGTCAAGATGAGCATAATATCAATGAAAACATCAGAACTCCCCGTGTAAGGGTTGTAGGTGACGATATTGAATCTGCTATTTATCCAATTAATCAAGCGTTGATGATGGCTCGAGAAGCCGGATTGGACCTTGTGGAAATTGCTCCTAATGCGGATCCTCCTGTTTGTAAGATTATTGACTACAAAAAGTTTCTTTACGAACACAGAAAGAAACAGAAGGAAATAAAAGCCAAGTCATCGAAGGTAACTATCAAGGAAATTAGGTTTGGGCCGAACACCGATGAGCACGATTTTACATTTAAAAAGAATCACGCTCAAAAGTTTTTGGAAGAGGGTTCAAAGGTGAAAGCTTTTGTGTTGTTTAAAGGTCGCACTATTTTGTTTAAAGAAAAAGGTGAATTAATGCTATTGAGATTTGCACAAGATTTAGCCGAGTATGGCAAAGTAGAACAGTTGCCAATTTTGGAGGGTAAGAAAATGATGATGACTATAGCACCAAAGCCAAAGAAGTAAAGAAACCAATTATTAATCATATAAAAACAAACACGAATGCCAAAAATGAAAACCAACTCCAGTGCAAAGAAGCGCTTTTCTTTCACAGGAACAGGTAAAATTAAAAGAAAGCATGCTTTTAAGAGTCATATTTTGACCAAGAAAGCAACTAAGCGTAAGCGCGCTCTAACACATGCCAC
>JALRAS010000217.1 GCA_023262495.1 Bacteroidia bacterium
TCAAAGATACAATTTGTTTAACTCTTTAACGCAAAAAGATAAACAAAATCTAATCTTCTAAAAACTCGATAAGTCCTTGGCGGTATCGTGAAGCAGGATCCAATTGTATTTATTATTTGAGAAATGTTTTTTTTCTTCTTGCAGATTTTCACCGGTTGCAATACTGATAAAGATTACTCTGTTACCATATTTCTGCTCTAGTTTTTGTATGTATTTCAATTCCTGCAATGATTCAACATTCCAAGTTGCCCAGAAATTGATATAAACATAGTTGCCTTTTAAGTCAGCTAAGCTTTTGTATTTGGTATGATTCAACACCAACTCAGGAGCAGCTTTGCCAACCTCTAATATACTGATGTCATCTAATAAATTTTTTGCAATAGTTCTGTTTTCTTTGCTCAATCCTTTCAGTGCAATAAAGTTCATCAGCATGCTAATGTTGTTTCTGTTATTGTCTTTGAGATAGTACCATTCTCTGAGTCCGGTGAGTAAAATTAATTCACGTAACGTGTCATTTTTAAGTAGGGTGTCAGCTTTTAAAATGGTGTTCATAGCATTTTCATAGCTGTGCATTTCATTTATTTCATAAGTTAATTTTTCACCTTTTGACTTCAACGAAAGTTGCTTTAAATATTGCTTGTAAAAGGTGGCAAAATATTGCATGTAAATGGGATGATGATAGTGAATACTACCCGAAAAATATTTTTTAAATTGGTAAGTATCATTCATAAAAATAGTTTCTTCTATGGTAGCAAAACTATAGTCGATGTACGTTTTTAAAAAAGCAGAAGGATTGGGGAATTCTTTATTTAAAATTTCGTTTTTAAAGTTGAGTAGTTCTTTTTGAAGTATGCGCGGTTTGGCAAAGTAGATATTGTTGGTGGCATAAAATTCTGAAACTAATTGCTCAAAATAAATAATTTGATGATTCAAACTATGCTCCTCCTTATTCGAAAAATAGATGCTCACAGGGATTTCTAATCCAAGGGTTTGAACGGCATTGGTATCAGGTTTTCCTAGTTGTAAGTGATACATTGAGTCGGGCTCGGCATAAAAGAAAGCTCTTGTTTGATTTGTTTTGATGGAGATTTTTTTGACGGCAGCTATGTTGAAATTTAGTTTACATACACCCTCTTTGTCAGTGCTTAATAATTGAATGAGTTTTTCTCTATTGGTATAATAGTCTTCAAATTCAAATACACGCACTTCTTGCAAGGCATAGTCGGGAATTTTAATTTCAACTTGCACCTGCGCCATAGTCAATACAGAATAGAGCATGGCCAATAAAAAAAGCGCTTTTCTTACAATAGGCAAAAACATGTAACGAGACAATATCATAGAAAAGGTTTTATCACAAATGTTATGCCTTCAATTTTTTGGGTGGTTAAAGATGATGAATTAACGCAACAATACAATGTGACCAAATTTGTTGATTGTTTTATCAGGTGAGCAATAGCTGCTGTAATCTATTTTATATACATAAACACCCATTTGAACGTTCTGATTATTCATAGTTCCATCCCATCCTTTGTTTCTATCGCGTGTTTCAAATATCAGTTCTCCCCAACGATTGTATACAGCAAAATAAAACTCAATAATGTTATCATTATTACCCACCGGATTGAATACTTCATTAAGCCCATCGCCATTAGGAGTGAAACTATTAGGAATAAATAATGGTGGGTCATCATCAAGTGGGTTCACAACTATGGTATCAAACATGTGACATGTTTCATTGTAGGTGAGTATAACCGAGTAAACACCGGGCTGATACACATTTAAGAATGAAGTAGTTGCTCCCGTATTCCAGAGGTAGGTGCCACCCGGATCGGCAAAACTTAAATCAAGTTTAAACAAAGTATTGCTGCACAATACGGTATCAACACCTAAATAAGGTTGATGATAGTATTCAATTTTGATACTGTCTTTGTAGCTGCATTGCGCGCTATAGGCCTCTGCCCAATAAATGCCAC
>JALRAS010000218.1 GCA_023262495.1 Bacteroidia bacterium
CTATCGCTTGTTTGTTGAGCAATTTGATGGAGAAAAAATTGAGCGTGCAGGAAATATTACCCTCACAAGGTAATTGTGTCTGATGGCTGTTGTTATTTAACTGTTCACTAAAATCAATCAAAATAGAATCTTTACATGGCACTCTGATATAGTGTTTTGCGTTACTCATAAAAAACGATGAGAACATGAGCCCAAATTTTGAGCATGTAACAAACAGATTATTTAAAAAAAATACAGTTGTAAATTATCTATTCTTTCTGATGAATGGGATGCTTTACAACATTTCATGCGCACATGAAAATTTGCTTCTTGCCTTTAAATTTCGAAGTGCCACCCTTCAGAACTTTTTATGCGTCATTCACCTCCTAAGCAATTTACTTTTTCAAAGATTTTTTAATTACTTCTTTCGTAGTATACTTACTATATCGGGTACTTACATTTTTACTTTTGAAAAACTAATTAAAGCATTAAACAAACTTTGCTTTATCGATCCTTTTCTCAAACCCTATGAGCACCTATCATTTACAAATAGAAATAACTATGTTAAGTTGCATCATTAATCAGCAACCTTTAAGTACATTTTCTTACCGTACAGAAAATATACTAATGCCGCTTTATACTTATATTGTGCGTGCAGCATGGCTTTTTTGTTGCAGGTAAAAATTGTAAATTTCAATACTACTTATTTAATTGATAATCAAATAATGATTGGGTTATTTTAGGTATGAAATAAAATCAGCATGAAAAATAATTAATTGATAAGCAATTCAAACAAAAGTTATGATTAAAATAAAATCGCTCAACTCGAATTTAAATACTGAACTCATCTTAACAGCTTATAATAATCAGGAACATTATTCTAAAACTCACCTTTTTTTTGGGGTAGTTATATGTATGTTAAGCTTTATCAGCGAAAAGCTATATGCTTCAAATGCCAATACTTCTTTAAATCATGCTACCTTCAATTCAGGATTATTTGAATCCCAATCGAATATGCAGCGTTTATTTTCAAACAGTACAACTTGTTTTATCGAAAATAAAGGGCAAATGAAAGATGCGAATAATAATCCGGTGCCCAATGTATTATTTAAAGCAGAAGCACCCAACATGAATGTGTATATTACCCAAAAGGGACTAACCTATGTGTTTCTGCGTAAAAGCAAAAATGAAATTTCTACTGCAGCATCAGTCCAATCTGGTATTGCAAATAAACATGAAGTTATTAGTCATCAATATTCATCTGAAATGGCATGGGTACACATGCATCTAGAGGGCGCAAAAATTACTCAGGAAAGAATGATCAAAGAGGAGCAAAGTAATGAACATTATAATTTTTTTACGGGTGATTTTCCGCAGGGAATATACGATGTACATCGCTATAGAAAAATAACCATTCAAGATATTTATCCGGGCATTGATTGGGTGTTGTATAACAGCAGCAACAGTGGTTTGAAGTATGATTTTGTGATTCATCCCGGAGCCGATCCCGATCAAATAAAGTTATTGTATGAGGGTGATAGTGGTATAGATTTACTTGAAAACGGAAGTTTGAGTATGCATACAAAATTAGGAACACTTACCGAGGCAAAACCATTTACTTATCAAACAGATAAAAATAAGGAAGTTGCGAGTGCATATCAACTCAAGGGAATTGATGATAATCATACGCAAGTGGATTTTATGATTGGTAGTTACAACAAAAATCAAACTTTAATTATTGATCCTCAACTTAATTGGTTTACGTTTTACGGAGGTAATGGTTGGGATGAATGTTTATCAGCTGATACTGATATCAACGGAAATTTATATTTAACAGGATACACACAATCAACAAATTTTCCTGTTCAAGATCCGGGCAGCAATGCTTATTTTTCGAGCACTTTTGGCTCGGGCGCTGCTGAGTCCGATGTTTTCATTGCTAAATTTTCTCCCAATGGATTGCTATTGTGGGCTACCT
>JALRAS010000219.1 GCA_023262495.1 Bacteroidia bacterium
AAGCGATAAAGCTGCAACCTAACAATCCTTTTACGTGGGCATCGGGTTGGAAAAGCCCTATTTATTGCGACAATAGAGTAACGCTGTCATTTCCTTCGGCAAGAAAAACAATTGCAAAGAGTTTTGCTGCGCTTGCAAGCAAACATTATTCCGAAGCCAACTTAATTGCCGGTGTAGCTACCGGTGCTATTGCGCACGGAATTCTTGTAGCCGAAGAGTTACAACTTCCATTTGCCTATGTGAGAGCTGCTGCCAAGGAACACGGACTGGGCAATATGATTGAGGGCAAAGTGAATGCAGGCGACAAGGTACTTGTGATTGAAGATTTAATAAGTACCGGCATGAGCAGTTTAAAAGCGGTAGATGCACTAAGATCAGCGCACGCTGATGTTTTAGGGATGGCGGCTATTTTTACCTACGGGTTTGAAAAAGCAAGCGCAAGCTTTATTGAAAAAAATTGCTCCTTGTATACACTTACCAACTATTATTTTTTGTTGGAAGCTGCCTTAGAAACAAATTATATCAATGCCAATGATATGGATAAATTAAATCAATGGCTGTTAAATCCTGCCGAATGGGGAAAATAAACAATCAACTTACAAACTATGAGCCAAACCAAGTTACAATCACAAGAGGTAGAAATTAAAAAATCATCTGAAAATATTTTTGATTTTTTGACCAACCTCAACAACTTTGAAAAGCTGATGCCTGCAGAAGTGAGTGAATGGAAAAGTACTGACACTGAATGCACCTTCACATTAAAAGGAATGCCCTCTATTGGCTTTTTGATTATAGAGCAAACACCCTATCACCATATTGTTTACAAAGGAATAGGAAAAATTCCTGCCGAGGTGTTTCTTAAGGTTGCCATTACAGGAGTGAATGAAACACAGTGTAAAGCACAATTATTTTTAGAAGCTGAACTCAATCCAATGCTTAAAATGATGGTTGAAAAACCACTCACCAAATTCCTTGATGTGCTGGCACACAATTTGGCAAAAATCAATGTTTGAAAAACATTGCTGGCACCAATTTCTACAAAAAACAAATCCCTTGTGTAATTTTATTTATCTGATTGCCAATTAATTAGCATTTTTTTAAATACATTGTTTTCTTATACATAATATTCTTATGTATATTTGTCCTATGTATTCATCAGAGCTAATAAAAGGTACTTTAAAAACTGTTATTCTGAAGTTATTGTCAGAGCATGGTCAAATGTATGGTTATGAGATGACTCAGAAGGTAAAGGAGTTAACCAACTCAAAAATTGTAATCACCGAGGGTGCACTTTACCCTTTGCTTCATCAGCTGGAGGCCGAGGGAGTGGTTACAACCGAAACGGTTAACATTGGCAAACGCGTAAGAAAATACTACACACTCACTCAATCCGGAAATGAGCGTGCAAAGGAAAAGCTCTATGAGTTTGCTGATTTCATTCAAACAATGAAAATTTTACTGGATCTACAACCTAGCATGTAATTATGTTAAGTTTAACTGAAGAACAGGTTGCCTTTATTGAAAAAGATATCAAGGTTAGGGGAATTACCTCCCCTGACCTAAGTATCGATCTGCTGGATCATATTTGTTGTTTAATTGAAAACGAGCTCGATGAATACAAAAATTTCGAGACTGTTTACCACAAAACTTTATTGCTATTTGGCGATAAAGGACTTAAGGGAATTCAGCAAGAAACTAATCGTTTACTAACCTTTAAACATTATTATTTTATGAACTCAACAATGAAAATTTCGGGTTATGTGTCATCGCTATTGATACTTATTGG
>JALRAS010000021.1 GCA_023262495.1 Bacteroidia bacterium
TTAGCCCATACATTTCAGGCTAGTGCGCAGTTTTGGACAGAAGATTTTGGACCTGTAAATACTGATCCTCATTATTCTGTATTTTTTCCGGTGGTAGAAATATTATCGGCTGCAAGTATAGGACTGTTGGTTTGGTGGGGTGCTAAAGAAACATTACAAAGTAACCTTTCGGTAGGTGTGATAGTGGCATTTATTATGTATATCAACATGCTTTTTCGCCCGATTCGACAGTTGGCAGATCGTTTCAATACTTTACAAATGGGAATGGTTTGCAGCGAGCGTGTGATCAAGGTTATTGAAACAGATGATTTCAATGTAAATGAAGGAAAACTTAAACCAACACATTTACAAGGGAAAATTGAATTTAAAAACGTTTGGTTTGCCTATGTTGACGAGAATTGGGTGATTAAAGATGTTTCTTTTACCATAGAGCCCGGACAAAAAATAGCTTTTGTTGGTGCCACAGGGAGCGGAAAAACAACTATTTCAGCATTATTATGTAGATTTTACGAAATTCAAAAAGGGGAAATACTGATTGATGGCATCAACATTATGGCCTACGAGCTCAAACATCTGCGACAGTTAATTGGGATGGTGATGCAGGATGTGTTTTTATTTCCGGGCAGCATTTTTGAAAATGTTGTTTTGAATCATCCGCAGCTTACGGAAGCTATGGTTATTAGTGCAGCAGAGGCAACCGGTATGAAAGTATTTATTGATAAGCTACCCGGTGGCATTCATTATCATGTGATGGAAAGAGGAAGTTTATTGAGCACGGGACAACGACAATTAATTTCTTTTTTGAGAGCATACTTATACAATCCTTCAATTATGATTTTAGATGAGGCTACCTCATCCATTGATTCGGAGTCGGAGCAATTGATTCAAATTGCCAGCGAAAAACTAACTACCAACCGCACTTCAATTATTATTGCGCACCGCTTAAGCACTATCAAAACCGCTGATACAATTTTGGTGCTAGATAAAGGTCAATTAATAGAAAGTGGAACTCATGAAGCACTCATGCAATTAAAAGGAATTTATTTTGAGTTGAACGATGCCCATCGTAAGGTTAATATAGGCAATTAGCTATTTGTCCATCACCCAATCATTGCATGTTGAATTACTATTTACAGCCTCAAAAATGCAATGAAAGCATCGACTAAATGCCTGCTCAAAAAATTAATTAAATTATTATTCATATTTCTTTTAAAACAGCCGATATTAACTATTTTTGCAGTCGTTATTTAAAAGACTTACTCCATGCCAAATGCTAAATACATTTTTGTAACCGGTGGTGTTACATCATCTCTAGGAAAAGGAATCATTTCAGCATCTTTGGCCACTCTGTTACAATCACGCGGCTTTAAAGTCACCATACAGAAATTGGACCCCTACATTAATGTTGACCCGGGTACGCTCAACCCATATGAGCATGGTGAGTGCTACGTTACCGATGATGGTGCCGAAACCGACCTCGATTTAGGTCACTATGAACGCTTTTTAAATGTGCCGACCTCGCGTGCCAATAACATTACAACAGGCCGCATTTACAAATCGGTAATTGATAAGGAGCGCCAAGGCGTTTATTTAGGAAAAACCGTGCAGGTAATTCCACACATTACTGATGAAATTAAAAACAGCATTAAACTATTGGCTAAAAACAAAGCCTTTGATTTTGTGATTACCGAAATTGGAGGTACTGTTGGCGATATTGAGTCGTTGCCCTACATTGAGGCCGTGCGTCAAATGAAGTGGGAATTGGGTAAAAACTGTTTAGTAATCCATTTAACGCTTATCCCATATTTAGCAGCAGCAGGTGAACTTAAAACCAAACCCACACAACATTCCGTAAAAGCATTACTCGAATATGGAATTCAGCCTGATATTTTGGTGTGCCGCACCGAAAAACAATTGAACAAAGAAATCAGAAGAAAAGTGGCGCTATTTTGCAATGTGGAGCCCGATGCAGTTATCGAAAGTATTGATGCTTCTACCATTTACGATGTACCTTTTTTAATGAAAGAAGAAAAGCTAGATGAAGTGGTATTGCGTAAACTGCATGTTGAAGCCGAGCATAAGCATGAATTAGGTCCTTGGAGCAAGTTCATCAAAAAATTAAAAAATCCCTCACGCGAAGTTACTATTGCGCTCGTTGGTAAATATACCGAGCTTAAAGATGCTTATAAATCGATCTCCGAATCTTTTATACATGCGGGTGTGGCTAACGATGCTAAGGTAAACCTACAATGGATTTCTTCGGAAGATATTACTGCCGAAAACATTCAAAAGAAGCTTAAAAATGTAAGCGGTGTGTTGGTTGCACCCGGTTTTGGTGAAAGAGGCATAGAAGGAAAAATAAGCACCATTAAATTTGTACGCGAAAACAATATCCCCTTTTTGGGTATTTGCCTTGGTATGCAATGTGCTGTGATTGAATTTGCTCGCAATGTATTAGGATACAAAGATGCGCACAGTTCCGAAATGAATAGCCAAACAAAACATGCAGTGATTGATTTGCTTGAAGACCAAAAAAAGATTGTAAATAAAGGGGGTACTATGCGTTTGGGTGCCTATGCCTGCACCATAAAAGAAAATACTTTAGCTTCAAAAATATACAAATCAGAAACAATTTCAGAAAGACATCGCCACCGCTACGAATTCAACAATAAATATTTAGATGAATTTGTAAAAGCAGGCATGCTTAATAGCGGTATGAATAGTAAAACACACTTGGTAGAGATTGTTGAAATACCCGGACATCCTTTCTTTATTGGCGTGCAGTTTCATCCTGAATACAAAAGCACCGTTGCACAGCCACATCCTTTATTTGTAAATTTTGTGGCCGCTGCGCTCAAACAAGTAAAAAAGGATTAGTTAAACTTTTATAAGCAAACAAAGCGACATTTTTGCTTTGAAATTTAGTGCTTATATTTGCCATATGCCTAGAATAATGTGCTTTGATTATGGTACCAAAAGAATTGGTATTGCTGTTACCGATAATTTGCAAATGATTGCAACGGGATTATGTACCATTCACCCCAATGAGGCCGATTCATTTTTAGCTAACTATTTAAAAACCGAAATTGTTGCACGTTTTGTTATTGGGCTTCCAAAGAAACTAGATAATAGTGTGAATGATGTTGAAAGATACATTAAAGGATTTATTAAAAAATTGCAAACCAACTATCCTCAAATACCTGTTGATCGCATTGATGAGCGTTTTTCATCAATTGTGGCACAACAAAGCATGTTGCATGGCGGTTTAAAGAAAAGCGAGCGCCAAAATAAAGCGCTAGTAGATCAAATCAGTGCCACCATGATGCTCCAAAGCTACCTCAGTCAAACCATTCAAAATACAGTTAAATAAAAATGATATTACCAATAGTTGCCTACGGAGATCAGGTGCTCAAAAAAAAAGCAGTAGACATTGACAAAGATTATCCTGAATTGGAAGCGCTTATCAACAATATGTTCGACACCATGTATGAAGCCAATGGCGTTGGACTAGCGGCTCCTCAAATTGGAAAATCAATACGACTATTTATTATTGATGCAAGTCCATTCGAAGATAAGGAGCCCGATTTAAAAGATTTTGTACAGGTCTTTATCAACCCTATTATCGTTGAGGAAAGCGGTGAAGAATGGTCATTCAATGAAGGGTGTTTAAGCATACCTTCGGTGCGTGAAGATGTGATGCGCAAGCCAAAAGTGTTATTGCGCTACTACGATGAAAACTTTGAGTACTATGAAGAAGAATTTGAAGGCCTTGCAGCGCGTGTGATACAGCACGAGTACGATCATATTGAAGGAAAATTATTTACCGATCGTTTAAGCTCTTTCAAACGCACACTGCTCAAAGGCAAACTCAATGACATTTCAAAAGGAAATGTTGAGGTAGATTATAAAATGAAATTTCCAAAAAAATAAATGATGACAAATAAACTTTACCCACATTTTTGCAGCTTAATTCTATTAAGTTTAGTTTTATTAAGTGCCTGCAGTAGCGATAAAAAAAGTGAATCTGAAAATGGTAACAAAGCAACAGTTGCTACCGGCAAGGAAAGATATGAGCAACTTATAGATTCTATTGAAGCCAAAATGCAAGCTACGCGCAACATGCCATTGGATCAAGGCACAGCTATGTTTGCCATGCGTGTGTATGATGAGTATGCTTCTTACTTCCCCGATGAGCAAAAGTCGCCCGACTATCTTTTTAAAGCAGGAGAATTAGCCAATAGCATGCAACTTTCGCAACCCGCATTAGGTTATTTTACGCGCTTAACAAACAAATATCCTTCGTATAAAAATACACCATATGCCATCTTTATGCAAGGTATGATTTACGATGATCAGTTAAAAGATACGGCAGGAGCAAGAAAAATGTACAAACAGGTAATCGAAAAATTTCCGAATACGCAATTGGCTAAAGATGCAGAAACTAGTATAGGACATTTAGGTAAGTCGGTTGAAGAATTAGTTCGTGAGTTTGAGCAAAAGAATGCTGCCGCTGCAAAAAAATGATTCTTATACCTAGCAATACTTTGTGATTGCAGCCAATTAAATTGATATCACTTTTTGATTACTAAACACCTATAATGAGAAAAAAACTTCCCCTGTTGGAAGGCATCATCATCACCGATATTGGATCTGAGGGACAAGCAGTAGCGAGACACAACGACCTTGTAATATTTGTGAAAGGAGCAGTGCCGGGCGATGTATGCGATATACAACTCACACGCAAAAAAAATAAATATGCCGAAGGTTTTATAACCAAAGTGGTGCAGCAGTCGGAGAAACAAGTACCCGCCTTTTGTGCGCATTTTGGGGTATGCGGTGGCTGTAAATGGCAGCACATGGATTATCAATGGCAATTGTTTTATAAACAAAAACAAGTAGAAGATGCACTTAAACGCATTGCAAAAGTACCTTATCCCGAAATACTTCCTATTATTCCTTCGGCCGACACCACCAACTATCGCAATAAATTAGAATACACCTTCAGCAACAAAAAGTGGTTGAGCAAGGAAGATTTTAATAAGGCAATTGAGGCAAAAAATAACTCAACTGAAAACAATCAACAAGCATTTTCTGATGCTACAGGTGAGTCGAATGGGCTGGGGTTTCACATACCCGGCTTGTTTGATAAGGTCATTGATATTGAAAAGTGTTGGTTGCAAGGCGGACTCAGCAACGACATCAGAAATGAAGTGAGAAATTTTTGTTTGGCTCATCACTACACTTTTTTCGATTTAAAAGCGCAGGTCGGGCTCATGCGCAATTTGGTGGTGCGCACTACCGAAACAGGTGAGTTAATGACTATTGTTATTTTTCATGAACACGATGCGCAAAAAATTGAAGCCCTCATGCATCACCTATCGGTAAAGTTTCCGGAAATTACCTCCTTGTTATACATCATTAATACCAAGCGCAACGATACATTTAGCGACCTTGAGGTAATAACCTACAAAGGCAAGGCTCACATCAATGAAAATATGGAAGGGCTCAGCTTTAAAATTGGTCCTAAATCATTTTATCAAACCAATGCCAAACAAGCAGCGGTGCTGTATACACTTGCAAAAAAATATGCTGATTTAAAAGGCAATGAAGTGGTGTATGATTTGTACACAGGCACCGGTACTATCGCCAATTTTGTGGCCAATCAAGCCAAAAAAGTAATTGGTGTTGAATACGTTGCCGATGCCATTGCAGATGCTCATATTAACTCCATGGTTAATAACATCAACAATACTGCTTTCTTTGCAGGCGACATGAAGGATGTGTTGAATGATGCTTTTATCAGCACACACGGCAAACCCAACGTAATTATTACCGACCCTCCACGCGCTGGTATGCATGCCGATGTGGTAAACAAAATCAATGAAATAAAACCTGAAACAGTTGTATACGTTAGTTGCAATCCGGCCACTCAAGCACGCGACATTGCCCTGATGGCTCATTTGTATGATGTCACAGCGGTGCAACCTGTAGATATGTTTCCGCATACCCATCATGTAGAATGTGTAGTTAAACTTCAACTAAAAAAACAAGATGGAAACAATTGATAAAAACTATTGGGAAAAACGTTGGGAAAATAAGCAAACAGGATGGGATACGGGAAGTATTACCACACCGTTAAAAAACTATTTCGACCAACTAAGCAATAAAAATATTTCAATTTTAATACCCGGCTGCGGCAATGCCTACGAAGCCGAATATTTATTTGAACAAAAATTTAAAAACACTTACATCATTGATATAGCGCCACAAGCATTAACCTCTTTTTCAACGCGCGTGCCACATTTTCCTGCCTCACAATTAATTTGCGATGACTTTTTTAATCACCAGGGGCAGTATGATTTAATTGTTGAACAAACATTTTTTTGTGCGCTCGACCCCGCACAGCGGGAAGCATACATTCAAAAAATGCATGCCTTATTAAAGCCGACAGGAAAGTTGATTGGTTTATTATTTAATATCCCATTGAATACCGAACATCCTCCTTTTGGCGGTAATAAAAATGAGTACGAAAAACAATTCAGCCCCTATTTTAATTTCAAATATTTTGATTTGTGCTACAACTCCATCAAGCCAAGAGCAAACAATGAGTTGTTTATAGTGTTGGAAAAGCGATAGCTGAGCTCTTTTACGCATTTGCAAAGGAAATAGGCAACAACAAGTAGTTGAGCAATCATCTATTGGGCAATACCCCGCCTCAGCGGGGCCCGGGCCATCCGCTATATCTCCCGTCCAGCAGTCCGGGAGGATGCCGCTCCTGTCCCTATTGCAGATGAAAAATGTTGATAGAAGCATAATAGTACCGATGATCTCTTTTTGAATGATGAACAAGGAATTTCGCCATCGTTTGTAACCTCAGAAACGATGATTCTTTACAAGGAATCACAAACATGTATAATGAAGGAATTTTAAAATCCGTCAATAATACCAATTGCAATGGTTAATGCCGATACTACTTGAAAATAATACAATAAGGCAATGCCGAAATTGGACTATATTGAAAGTGTAATCGGTATAAACCCAATATATAAGGCTTTACTTCAACTTTAGGCCTGTAAGTAGGCACTATTTTAACCAATTGTTCATAGTTTTTAAAAAGCACCCGAGCCGAATGCTGCTCATCTTGATAGAATTCATATTTTTGCCTTCAGAAAAAATTCATGGAAGAAAGTACCTCAAGAGAGAAAATTTTAAAAAAAGTTCGTAACGCGCTGATGAATAAACCAGCCAAGGAGTCAATTGCTAATATTGATTTTGAAAGCGAGGTTTTTTATCGTTCGGAAGATGAACCTGAACTCAATTTTGCTCAAAACTTTACCGAAGCCGGTGGCAAGTTTATATACTGTGAAGACAATGAAGGCCTCATCGACAACCTCGAATTTGTAATCAAAGAAAGCGAGTGGAAAAGTGGGCTTGCCTGTGAAGAAAGTAACATACAAGAACTGCTCAATATTGCTGAAGTAAGTTATTCGAGTAACTTCAGCGAAGAAACACCAATTGTGGTTTGCAGCTGCGAATACCTTATTTCACGTACAGGAAGCATTATGATTTCTTCCAAGCAAGGCAGCGGAAAGGCAGCTATATTAAACGCTAAAATTTTAGTAGTAATTGCTTTTACCGATCAACTTGTTTTTGATATGAAAGAAGCTTTAAACATGGTAAAGAAAAAATATAATGGTAGTTTTCCCAATATGCTTTCTGTGATTACCAACCCCGTAAATCAAATGAACGGCCCTACCGCACAAGAACTATATGTACTGCTCATAGAAAACGGATAAACATAACCTATAAAAAAACTATGGATAATTGGAGTAAAGTATTTGAGTCGATGGATTTGCAGTATACCGAACTGCTTAAATCACTGCTCATCAGCGAAGGAATAGAAGCCGTGAGCATGAATAAAAAAGATAGCAGCAATATCATTTTTGGAACTATCTCCTTGTACGTGCCTGCAGAAATGGAGCAAAAAGCATTAGCAATCATACAATCACAATCAGGTGAGTAATTTCTGGCAAAGGACAATAACGGGTGCGGCATATGTTACAGTGCTGCTTGGAATGACCTTTTTTCATCATGTTTCTCTCGGTGTGTTATTTTTAGTAATGACTATCATCGCCTGCAATGAGTTTTATACTATTGCCATCAAAGGGGATAATCTCCCACAAAAAGTAATGGGTTCCACTGTGGCGGCTGTTTCATTCACAATCAGCTATTTAATTACCTTTTACAATCTTCCAATCAAATTTATGTCGGTACTGATTCTTATGGTTTGCTTAATTTTTATTGGCGAACTGTACCGCAAAAAAAATAATCCTTTTCGTCAAATTGCATTCACGCTGCTTGGTGCCATTTGGATAGGATTACCCATGAGTTTGATTCCTTTTTTGGTGACTATCAAAGATGGATTTCATCCTGAGCTGTTGGCCGGATGTTTCTTCCTTGTGTGGGCAAACGATACCGGTGCCTATTTACTCGGAAGAAAAATTGGCAAACGGAAATTATTTGAACGCATCTCACCCGGAAAAACTTGGGAAGGCGCGGCAGGTGGGGCAATGCTAGCTTTAGCAGTAAGTTATCCAATCTCCAGATATTTCCATGTGATACCTTTTGATGATTGGGTGGTAATCGCCATCATCACTATCATGACAGGTAACTATGGCGATTTAGTGGAATCTCTTTACAAAAGAAGTAAGAACATCAAAGATTCGGGCAATTTGCTACCGGGTCATGGCGGTATTCTCGATCGTATCGATAGCTTATTGATGGTAATTCCTTTTGTATTTGTTTATCTGTATCTCACCAACTGATTAGTATCTCAATAGCAGGAAGTCAGCAGAAAACAATTTGGTATTAGCTCCAAAAAAAGTTAATCAACTTACTGTACATAAATTATTTCCTATCTTTGAATGTGCTAACAACATCACTATGTTTAAGAAAATTTCATTGATCATCATTGTAGTAACTGCCTTTTATCTAAAGAGCTTTGCCTCATTTTTGCTGATCCCTATGGATACCGAACAAAAAAATCATTTAAAGGCCTATGGCATTGCCTATTGGACCCTAAAAAATGATGTTGAGATAAGTTGGCTGCTCAACTATAGGGGTGGAAGTTTTATGCTAAAAAATATCAAAGCAATTGAACAAGAATGTTTGATCAGAGGTGTAACCTACGAGGTTATTGCTGATGCAAAAGCTTCGGCTATTCTTCAAGAAATAGCCAATCCTGAGGTAAACATGGACGAGGTAAAATTGGAAAAAGCACCTAAAGTGGCGGTATATTCTCCAAAAAATAAATTGCCTTGGGATGATGCTGTGACCATGGTGCTCACCTATGCTGAAATTCCCTACGATGTGGTATATGATGATGAAGTTATAAGCGGGAAGTTACCCTTGTATGATTGGTTGCATTTACATCACGAAGATTTTACCGGACAATATGGTAAATTTTACGCCATGTATCGCAATGCCGCCTGGTATCAAGATGAGCAGCGTTTGAGCGAGGCCACTGCCAACCGATTGGGCTTCAAAAAAGTATCTCAGTTAAAACTTGCTGTGGCACAAAAAATAAGAGATTTTACATCGGGTGGAGGATTTTTATTTGCCATGTGCTCTGCCACCGATAGCTACGATATTGCCCTAGCATCAGAAGGAATAGACATTTGCGAAAGTATGTTTGATGGCGATGGAACTACGCCTTCGTACACCGGAAAAATTGACTATAGCAAAGGATTTGCCTTCACCAATTATACACTTGTTACTAATCCCATGGAATATGAGTTTAGCAATATCGATATCAAAGTTCCGAGAGCTGTACAGCAAAAAAACGATTTGTTTGTATTGTTTGATTTCAGCGCAAAATGGGATCCTGTGCCTAGCATGCTTTGCCAAAATCACGAAAACATCATCAAGGGTTTCATGGGCCAAACTACTGCCTTCAATAAAAATGTAATAAAACCGGGCGTGCTCATTATGGGCGATAATAAATCGATGAACGAGGCACGATATATTCATGGCGAATACGGCAAAGGAACTTGGACCTTTTATGGCGGGCATGACCCCGAAGATTATCAGCACTTTGTGGGCGACCCTCAAACCGACCTCAGCCTGCATCCTAACTCACCGGGTTACCGTTTGATACTAAACAATATTCTTTTTCCTGCCGCAAAAAAGAAGAAGCAAAAAACATAGCCCTTTGCTCCTTTGAACGATTTAAACTCGAATAGCATCATCGAACAAAAAGGAAAACTTGTTTTGCTTTTTACAGCCTGCCTCCTTGCAGCGCTCAAATATATTTTTCCCGAACATCATGTTTTATCTTGGGATGTGTTTGGCTATTACTTGTACTTGCCTGCAAAATTTATTTACCATGATCCATACCTACTTCATCAAGAATGGTTGAATGAAATAGTTGGCAAGTATGAAAGCACAGCAACGCTGTATCAAATTAATCAGTATCCCGAAACAGGTAACTGGATAATTAAATACAGCATGGGCATGTCAATTTTGTATGCACCTTTCTTTTTTGTTGCCCATTGGCTTGCCCCAATCCTAGGTTATCAGCAAGATGGTTTTAGTGCCATATACAGCGCATGTATTGAGGCGGGAATGTTTTTATTCAGTATCATCGGGCAGCATTATTTTTTTAAATTACTGTATCAATTTACAGAGAAAAAAATTGCACTCATTACTTTTTTATTAGTTGTTTTTGCCACCAATTATGTGCAACTTTCTGTTCAGTATTCTTTACTCACCCATGTACCTTTGTTTTCGTTGTATGCCATACTCATTTATCACACTATTAAATGGCACGAGAGCTTTTCAGTTAAATTGCTCTACATCATCAGTATTTGTTGTGGATTAATTACGCTCATCAGGCCCAACGAAATTGTATGTGTGTTTATTCCTATGCTATGGCGCATCAATCAAGTGGGGCACTTCAAGCGGGTGATACAAGTATTTAAGAAATTACCTATTGCTTCAATTGGCGCGTTGGTACTTTTTATGTTTCCTTTTTTTATGCAAATGTATTATTGGAAATGCGGCACCGGCTCTTGGTTGTACTACAGCTATCAGAATCCGGGAGAAGGTTTTGACTTTTTATCACCTTACACGTATCAATTTTTATTCAGCTTCAGAAAGGGTTGGTTGATTTACACACCGCTTGCCATAGCGGCCATCATTAGCTTTATTGAAGTATATAAAAAACAGCGGTATATTTTTTTGAGTATTGTTGTTACCATCGTTGTATCTGTTTATATTGTTTCCAGTTGGTCGTGTTGGTGGTATGCAGGAGGCAGTTATAGTCAACGTGCTATTTTATCAGTGTATCCTTTGTTGGGCATCAGTTTATCGCTTGGCTTACAATTTTTATTTAATCGTTTTGGGAAAGCGGCCCTCATACCCTTTGCGGGAATGCTACTGCTCAACTTATTTCAAGCCTGGCAGTTTCAACAAGATATACTTGATCACGAACGCATGACTTTTGCCTATTACAAAAAAATATTTTTACAAAACAAAAGACCAGCCGATGCCGACAAATATTTGTTGGTAAACCGCAGTGCCGATGATCAGGAAGCAATGATTGATATCAACCATTATAAAGAAAATACTTTACTTAAAAATACCTTTGCAACTCCTCCTAAGGGCAAGGAGTACGCTTATTGCGACACACTCGGAAAAGGTGATAAAAGCAGCATTTTCATGAATGAAACAAATGAATTTTTAAACGCTATTTCATCCCCCTATCACGCTGTTACAACAGCCGATCACTTTTGGATAAAAGTTTCCGCAGATGTTTTTATCCCTAATGATTACAGCACCGGCAGCCCCCGTATTGTAGTGCATTTTAATCATGGAAAAAATGGCACTTATAAATATCGAAATAAATGGCTTGCACATGATGCTCTGAAGATAAACACTTGGAACCGTATAGATTACTTGTATTTAACCCCTGAAGTGCGCTCGGTGAACGATACATTTAGTGTGTACCTATGGCATCCCGACAAAGAAAAAGTATTTGTTGATAATTTAACCGTATCCGTTTTAACCCCAAAACAACAATGAGAATTACTACCTACACTTTATGGCTCTTTTTATTTGTTGTGTTTAATGCCAGTGCGCAACAATTTCAAGAGTCGGATATTTGGCTTGCAGACATCAGAATAAAACCGGGATCTGTTTATTTCGGCAGTATCCAAAACATCATCAATACAAAAGGTTACGACAATCAACCTTGCTTTATTGATGACACCACATTGTTATATACCCATATTGGCGATGATGGGCAAGCTGACATATACAGCTATCATACACTTAGAAAAATGATTACAAAATTTACCCAAACTAAAGAAAGCGAATACTCTGCCAAACCAACCCCTTGGGGCGAAACAATTTCTGTGGTGGAAGTAGAACAAGATTCCACACAACGTATTTGGGGCTTCAATAAGCAAGGCAAAAACGGGAAACCACTTATTCCGTATTTAGATTCAGTAGGATATTACACGTGGTTGAATGATACCTGTGTGGCAGCATTTATTTTGACCTCACCACCAAGCTTGCAATTATGCAGCAGTATACATCCTTACACCAAAACTATTGCGAAAAACATTGGCCGTTGCTTACAAGTTTCTGCCGAAGGTGACTTGCACTTTACCCTGCTTAAAGACAGCGTAACATGGCTTTGCAAGCTTGAAAGAAATGGAAGTACTACACCATTGATTGAATTTTTTGAGGGTGTAGAAGATTTTGTAATCAGCCACAGCAATCTTATTTTTTGCGCCAAAGGTGGCATCATTTATTACACCGATAGTAACTACCAACTTGGTTGGCGCATGTGCGGAAACTTTGAGTCTTCAGGTGTTAAGGGCATTTACAGAATTGCATTGAGTAACGATCAAAAGAAAATGGCCTTGGTCAACATTCAAAAACCATAGCGGTCATCAATCAAAATCTACTTCTGTTTCTCCTTCAATCATGCTGATATAGCTGCGAAAACGTGTATAAGGTATCTCATTATTTTCTACTGCTTCTTTCACCACACAGCCGGGTTCATTCATGTGTAAGCAATTATTGAAACGGCACTGATTAAGTCTTGCTCTAATTTCAGGAAAGTAATGCCCAAGCTCGTACTTATTCATGTCAATAAGCCCAAACTCCCTGATACCTGGTGTATCAATAATAAAGGTATCACTAGTTACAGGATGCATTTCTGCAAAAGTGGTGGTATGTTTTCCTTGCATGTGCACCAATGATGTTGGCGCTGTTTTAATATTTAATAAAGGGTTTAAACTATTAATGATTGTTGACTTTCCTGTACCCGAATGACCAATAAGCAGGTTAACCCGCCCTTTTATTTTTTCTCTCAACAAGTTCATATCGCTTTCATTTAGTGCCGATAGCGCCACAGTTTCGTATCCTGCGGTTTGGTATGTATCCATCATTTCTAAAGCAAGCATTTTATCTTTCTCATCCCATGCATCCTGCTTGTTGAATATTATCGATGCAGGTATGCCGTATGCCTCTGCAGTTACCAACATACGATCGATAAAACCATATGGAGTGCGCGGATTGCTGACTGTAACAAGCACATATACATGATCAATATTAGCAGCCAGCACATGTGACTTTTTGGAGAGATTGATACTTTTTCTGATGATATAATTTTTTCTGTCTTCGATACTGCTGATCACACCTTGCCCGGTACCCGCTTCAATGTCAAATTCAACTACATCACCAACCGCAATTGGGTTTGTACTGCGACTCCCTTTGAGTCTGATGTTGCCTTTCATTCTGCATTCCAACACATGCATGTGATGATCCATTACAGCATACCAACTACCTGTTGACTTAATTACCCTACCTTTCATGTTGCAAAATTAACCCATTTGTTTGATGTATAGAAAATAAATACCAATGCATCGATTATAGCCAATCAACTAAAAATACAATTAACTTATGTTGCAGCTATTTGTAAGGATGTACTTATATTTGCTGAAATGACAGGGAAGAAAATATACGAGTTGAGTCATCGGCAAACGCTGTATGGTTTGGGCATCTCTTTGCTGTTCTTATTGTTATTGCACTTTTGTATCCCTGTTTTAAAATCAGAAAGCAAGCAAATCAATACCTTCCAAGAAACCCTTCATAAAAAGGAAACGCAGGTCGAGAAGCTGATAACAGGATTGGCCAAGGATTTAGGAAACAATGACTATAATGACCTTTTTAAAAACAATCTTAAGAAATACGAGTCGCTCTATTCGGAAAAAGGATTTGTGCTATTGGTATATGAAAACGACTCTTTGAAGTTTTGGTCAGATAATCATATTCCCGTTGAGAATTTTTTGTTGAAGATATGTTTAGACAGCAAGATTGTTAAACTCAACAATGGCTTCTTTGAAGTAAGACGAAGACAAATTGATAACCGTGTCATCATTGGTTTGATTTTGATTAAAAATGATTTTTCGTTTAATAATGATTATTTGAAAGATGAATTTGCCATAGGATTCCAATTGCCCAGCACTGCTGAGTTATCGGAGTTTCAAACAGCGCTTAGTTATGGGGTGTACAGCAAAGAAAAACATTACTTGTTTTCTATCGGCAATTTAGGATCCGACAATCTCATTTGGGCCGACTATATTCAGATTGCCTTCTTTTTAAGCGCCTTGTTGTTCTTCATTTTGCTGCTCGAGAAATTTTGTTTTAGCAGGTTACACCGTTTTGGTTTTTATACTTACTACCTCAACTTTGGCATTGCACTGGCTGCACTAAGGTGGTTCATGCTCAAGTTTTCATTTCCCGAAATGCTTTACAGCACTGAACTATTTAGTCCTACTGTGTATGCACACACCTCCTATATTCCTTCTCTTGGTGATTTGTTACTTCATGCCACCCTCCTTGCGATATACCTTTACACGCTGTACACTCATGTTAAAAGTAATAGTGGTACCAACCCTCCCAATTATGTAAAGCTCATTGCATTCAACTTGGCTTTTGCACTGCTCACGGTATTGTGTATCAATGTTATTATCAGTTTGGTAAACGACTCCAAAATCAACCTCAATATTAATAACCTTATTTCTCTAAATGCATACAGTTATTTAGGATACATAAGTATTGGGCTGCTGCTTGCAGCGCTCTATTTCTCAGGTCAGGCAATCATCATCAAACAAAAAAAATATGCTTTAAAAATTTATGTCGGATGGTTGATACTTGCTATTGTGCTTGGCATTGTGTTCCCTATTTTTAAATTACCTTTTGAGTATATGCTTATTCCATTGCTATGGTTTGCACTTCAGGAGTTACTTGAATACAATGATTTTACGGGAAGCTACACCACAAAATCAATTTTCTATTTAAGCATAGCAAGTATATTCACTACCTTCATTTTAAGAAATGAAATCAAACTCAGTAATCAACAAAAGCTGAAAATACTTGCCGAAAATTTGGCTATTGAGCGCGACCCCGTAGCAGAATTTTTATCAGTTGATTTAAAAAACAAAATTCCTACCGATTCTGTCCTCATCAATTCGCTGCTTTTAAATTCTGATGATGATAATATCTTTTTAAATCGTCTCAAACAAAAGTATTTCAATGGCTATTGGGAGAAATTTGACATCAGTTTTTACGCTTACGACTCCTTGTGTAACCCAATCTCGAAATCACCAGGTGCCGTATTTGATAAGTATAGTTTTTTTGAAGACTTGTTTGCACAGAACAAACGCAATAATTTTTGCTATTTACCTGCCGAAAAAGGCGCCAAATCAGGATTTTTGCTTAAGTACGAACTGTACAAAAAAATCAACAATCGTCAAAAATTTATTGCCCATGTGTTTATCGAAGCTGACTCAAAATATCTATCTGATGAAATTGGATTTCCACTGCTTTTATTAGACAATACGGTTGATAATCAAGGCGAGTTCAGCAACCTTTCTTTCGCTATTTATAGAGATGGACAGCTTAATAAGCATCATGGTAAATTCATTTACAACTCCTTACTATCTTTTTATAATGAGGCAATAAGCGGCAACACCAATAGTTATTTCAATTTCAGATCATACCAACACTATTTGCTCAAGAATAACAGCAACACTTATATTGTAAGTATTAAAAACGAAAATTGGTTTAATGCGCTCACGTTTTTCTCGTATCTATTTTCCATTTATTCCTTGTTCTTTTTGTTCCTGATTATGATTGTTAATCCCGACAGGATACTCTCATTGAGGCAATACACCTTGCGTAATCGTATACAGTCATTGCCCATGGCTATGGTGTTGGTAGCGTTGATACTTTTTGGATTAGGTACCGTTTATTTTTTAGTACGTCAGTACGAGCAAAAAAATGCCGAAAATTTAACCGAGCGTTTACAATCTGTATTGCGTGAAGTGGAATATAAATTAGGCGATGAAAATAGTATTTCATTCTCTTCGCAAGAATATTTGACTTACATCCTTTCAAAATTTTCTAATGTGTTTTTAGCCGATATTAATCTGTACGATCCTGATGGAAATCTTATTGCACTTTCAAGGCCAAAAATTATAGAGGAAGGACTTATATCCGGAAAAATGAATCCCGAGGCCTATTTACAAATGGTTATTAATAAGCAAGCACAATTCATCAATAAAGAGGAAATTGGGAATCTCAATTACCTATCTGCTTACATTCCCTTTGTAAACAGTAACAATAAACTGATGGGGTATCTGAATATCCCATACTTTGCCAAACAAACCGATCTTGAAAATGAGATTTCTACCTTACTTGTTACTCTCATCAATATCTATGTGTTTTTAACAGTTATCTCATTACTTGTCACACTTTTTATTGCCAACCGTATTACGGGTCCTTTGCAGATGTTACAATTAAAGTTAGCAAACATCACACTCGGCAAAAAAAATGAACCTATTGAATGGAACAACAATGATGAAATTGGTAATTTAATTATTGAATACAACCGCATGATTTTAGAGCTTGGAGAGAGTGCCGAAAGACTTGCAAAAAGCGAGAGAGAAAGTGCATGGCGTGAAATGGCCAAACAGGTTGCGCATGAAATTAAAAATCCGCTTACTCCATTAAGGTTAAATGCTCAGCTCATTCAACGCGCCTACGATGAAAAGAGCCCGCAGTTTGACGAAAAATTTAAAAAGTTCACCAACATGCTCATCGAACAGGTGGATACCTTATCGCAAATTGCAAGTGAGTTCAGCACCTTTGCAGTGATGCCGAAACCAAAATTATTTCCGGTTAAGCTCAGTGAGGTTATTCAAAATGCGGTAACCCTATTTAGAACAACTACTTCCAGCGAAATTATTTTCAACAACCATACGCAAAATGATTGGATTGAAGCCGATAAAGAACAGTTGTTAAGAGTGTTCAACAACCTTATTAAAAACGCGTTGCAGGCCATTGCAGATGAACAAAAGGGACATGTTATTATCAATCTTTTCGAGGAAGACAAACAACTATTGGTACAAGTAATCGATAATGGGATAGGGATGAATGAAGAACAAAAGAAAATGATTTTTGTACCAAATTTCACCACCAAAACAGGCGGCATGGGACTTGGTTTAGCTATGGTGAAAAACATCCTTGAAACCATGCAGGTTAGCATTGGTTTTACCTCGATTGAACACGAAGGCACTACTTTTGAAATGCGATTCCCACGCCAAAATAATCAATAACTATGTACCTATTTTATCAATCAGATATCATCAACAACAGTATTTGTAATTTAAGCGAAGATGAGTCACGGCATTGCGCTCAAGTATTGCGCTTGAAATTTGGCGATGTAATTCATATTACCAATGGCAAAGGCAGTTTATTCACTGCTACGCTCAATGAGGTTCACCACAAGCAATGTGTGGTAAGTGTGCAACAGGAACACAGACAGCAAAAGAGTGAAAACTTTCGCTTACATATGGCAATTGCACCAACAAAAAATATGGACAGAACCGAGTGGTTTGTTGAAAAAGCAGTAGAGTTGGGAATTGATGAAATTACACCCATTATTTGTGCACGGTCGGAACGAAGAGAGATTAAAACAGACCGACTAAAAAAAGTTGCCATATCAGCAATGAAGCAATCGCTGAAAAACTTCTTGCCGCAAATTAATGAAGCAGTTCCACTAAAAAAGTTGCTCGAGCAACCTATCACAGATCAAAGATTTATTTGTTTTGGAGATGCTGCTGATGAGGCTAATTTAGCTCATGCCAAAGTAAATGAGTATCACAATTTATTTTTAATAGGCCCCGAAGGTGATTTTACAGCGCAAGAAATTACTGCCGCTATTGAAAAAGGATATCAGCCCTTAAACTTAGGTAAATCGCGCCTTAGAACAGAAACTGCCGCCTTACATGTGGTGAGCATCGTAAACTTCAAACAAGCTGCTACTGCTTACTAAGCAGGTATACCAAAGGCGTAAATTTAATTATCACGTTCCGTATCGCTTGTTTTTGTTATATTTGCTCCAAATAGCAAGGACTATCATATTCAAAAAATTTTATGTCAAAAGAAAGCTCACAAATAAACAACGCGGCTTTTGCAGATTTTAAACAAGAGGTAATTAACGATTACCGCATCGCAGTTGAGAGTCGCGAAGCAAGCTTGCTGGGAAGAAAAGAAGTGCTAACGGGAAAAGCTAAATTTGGTATTTTCGGTGATGGCAAGGAGGTAGCACAGTTGGCCATGGCGCGTAGTTTTAAAAATGGCGATTTTCGCTCAGGATATTATAGAGACCAAACCTTCATGTTTGCCACCGGCAATTTGAGTTTACAACAATGGTTTGCAGGTTTGTATGCACATGCCGATTTGCAGGCCGATCCCACATCGGGTGGCCGACAAATGGGAGGACATTTTGCTACCAGAAGCTTAAATGATGATGGCACCTGGAAAAATCTGAGCCAAATGAAAAACTCATCGGCAGATATTTCCCCAACAGCAGGTCAAATGCCTCGTTTACTAGGGCTAGCACAAGCCTCTAAAATATACCGCAATGTACCGGGCCTTGAGCACATGACTAGTTTTTCGAACAAGGGAAATGAAATTGCCTTTGGAACCATTGGCGATGCCAGCACCTCAGAAGGATTGTTTTGGGAAACTATCAATGCTGCGGGTGTATTACAAGTACCCATGGTCATGTGTGTGTGGGATGATGGCCATGGTATTTCTGTTCCCAAAAAATATCAAACTACCAAAGAAAGTATTTCTGAAGTACTGAAAGGTTTTCAAAGAGATAAAAATACCAATGGGTATGAAATTTTCAAGGTTAAAGGCTGGGATTATGTTGCCCTCTGCGAAACCTTTGAAAGAGCAGCCGCCATAGCCCGCGAACAGCATTTACCGGTACTGATCCACGTGGAAGAAATTACACAACCACAAGGGCATAGCACCTCGGGTAGTCATGAGCGTTACAAAAGTAAAGAGCGCTTGCAATGGGAAACCGACTTTGACTGTATCAAACAAATGCGTGAGTGGATGCTCAAAAATGCAATTGCTTCAGAAGAGGAATTGAATACTATAGAGAGTGAATCCAGAAATAAAGTGCGCGATGCTAAATCTGCCGCTTGGAAAAGTTATACCGAGCCCATCAAATCAGAAATCAATACATTATTGACTCTGCTTGATGAAGCAACTGCAAAAAGCTCTCAGCAGGTTGAAATGACCGAATTGAAGGCGCAATTTCAAAAAATTATTGACCCTATCAGAAGGGACATACACAGCACCTTACGTAAAGCTATCAGAATCACCCGTTATGAGGGAGCTGCCGTGAATGCCGCATTAAAAAACTTTTATCATCAAACACTTCATGACTGTAACGATAGATATAGCAGTCATTTACATAGTCAATCATCAGAGGCACTCTCAAAGGTAACTACTGAAGCGCCAAAATACAATGAAGACAGCAAGCAAGTAGATGCCAGAGAAATTATTCGCGATAATTTTGATTACATTCTTTCCAACCGCCCCGAGGTATTGATATTTGGTGAAGATGTCGGGAAAATTGGAGATGTGAATCAAGGATGCGAGCGCTTGCAAGAAAAATATGGCGAACTACGCGTAAGCGATACAGGCATCAGAGAGGCAACTATCATTGGACAGGGTATTGGAATGGCCATGAGAGGATTACGTCCAATTGCAGAAATACAATATCTCGACTATTTTCTCTATGCACTACAAATATTGAGCGATGATCTTGCCACGCTGCAATATCGCACAAAAGGAGGTCAAAAAGCCCCTTTAATTATTAGAACACGCGGGCATCGCCTTGAAGGTATTTGGCATAGCGGTTCGCCAATGGGAACAATCATACATGCGCTCCGCGGTATCAATATTTGTGTACCACGCAACATGACACAAGCAGCGGGCTTTTACAATACTTTGTTATGTGGCGATGAACCCGGTGTTATTGTTGAACCTTTAAACGGATACCGTTTAAAAGAAAAAATGCCTGCCAATATTGGGGAATTTAAAACACCACTTGGTGTACCCGAAATTTTACAATCGGGCAGTGATGTAACGCTTGTGACCTACGGAAGCAGCTGCAGAATTGCATCCGAAGCATGCGATCAACTAAATGCCATTGGTATTTCAGTGGAATTGATTGATGTACAAACGTTGCTGCCGTTTGATGTGAATGCGCTTATTTGCGAGTCTGTAAAGCGTACCAATCGCTTGTTGGTGGTTGATGAAGATGTGCCCGGAGGCGCATCGGCTTTTATGTTGCAACAAATTATTGAAGTGCAAAATGCCTATCAGTACTTAGATGCCAAACCATCAACACTCACAGCAAAAGCACACCGCCCTGCCTATGGGTCTGATGGAGACTATTTCAGCAAACCATCTGTAGAAGATGTGTTTGATGCCGTTTACCACATCATGCACGAGGCCAACCCAACGCAATACCCTGCTTTGTATTGATTTACATACACAAAAAAACTCCTGCTAATGGCAGGAGTTTTTTTGTGTATCAATCTTTGTAAGTAATTTATTTTTTTGCGTAGGGCGCGTAATTAGCATCAATCTTAATATCAATTTGCTCTGCAATTTTCTCCATCACCACCTTAGGTCTTGCTATCTTGTAATCGTCAAGCTTTACCTTAAATTCAGCTTTTAAATTTACCTCACCATTCTTTACAGTAAACACACCCGGTACGGTAATATTTTTTTCTACCCCATGCATGTACATCACACCGCTGCATGTTACCTTATACACTCCATCTTTTGTGAAGTCGGGCTTCTCATTGATTTTACCTCTGAAAGTAGAGCGCGGATACTTAGGACTTTCCATGTAATTTTCGTTAAAATGCTCTTGCATCAATGGCTTTGGAAAAACAAAACCTGTATTGGATAACATAAACTTGATAGAGTCGTTAGCAATAAAAGATGTTGATGTACTGTGCAAAGCAGAGATATCTTCAATAGGCGTTGACGAGAAAAAAGAAACTTTTACCTCATCTTTTTTTGATTTTAGAACTTGTGCCTGGGTAAGAGAAACACCGGCAAAAATAATCATGATAGTTGCAATTGTTTTTTTCATAATGTTTGATTGTTTTGAGTTTTTATATTTATTTTAATTGTTGTTTGCACCTTGTTTAAGCCATGTATCAATCAGCTTAATTTCCTTAGCATCGAGCGGCTGATCAGGAGGCATGCTTCTGTTGTCTATCACTAATCTTCTTATTTTTCCTCTGTCGGCTTGTTTTTTCAGTTCCTCAAAAATAGTAAAATCACCTTCATGAAAACCTTGTATATGGCAACCCGAGACAGCACACTTGGCTTCCACAATTGGCATAATACTTTTTTTGTAACTCACCAAAGGCATGTTATTATTGTCATTTGCATCACCTAATTTTTTATTACTGTTACAGGCAGCTATTACCAAACACAGTGCCAAAATGAAATATACGTGGTTTTTATTCATGGTTTAAATTTTAGCTAAGATAATTTTTTTGTAGCAAGGTACCAATCAATTTGGTTCACACGCAGGTTTACATACTGAAGTACAAGCTAAGGATAATGGTAAACTGCGGGTCTTTCAATTCAATATTATTTAAATCAAATACGTTAACAAGCCCAAAATACACACCAAAAAGTAACCCGGGATATTAGCCGCACCCGCATAATCTTTAGCTATCCTCTGTCCCGCAAACAAACTCAATAAGGTTACCGCGCACAAAAATAATCCGTAAAGCCCTTCGGTGTTGGCAGTATTTCGGGCATTAAATATTGCTATCAAACAAATGATACCTGCTGCCACTTCCAACACAGTAAGCACAGGAAGCAACAGCTTAGCTTGACCGTTAAAAATACTTTTAGCAAAATACACTTTCAGCCAATCGTAATTATTCCGGTAATTAAAAACTTTATCGAGCCCCGATTGCAAAAACAAGATGCACATAAACGCAAGTACCAATAACCTCACAAGCAATATTACCTCTGGCTTCATCATTTTATACCACGTTGTTTTTTAATATTTTCGTAGGCCTGCTGCACCTTCTGAAACTTCTCTTTAGCATCCTTTTGATAATCCTCTCCCAGATGACTCACCTTATCAGGATGAAACTTTACAGCCATTCTTTTGTATGCCTTTTTAATTTCTTCCTCTGATGCGCTGTTGTGTATTTCTAAAATCTTGTAATCACTGTCGGTATCGGCATAAAACATCGCCTTTAAGCTGTTAAAGTCGGCCATGTTAATGTTTAAAAACGAGGCAATCTGCTCAATAGTTTTCACCTCAGTATCGTGCACCTGCCCATCGGCCATACTTACCCCAAAAAGAAAATGAATCAATTGCAGGCGCGAGGCATATTCCATATTGCCTTTAATTTGAGTACAAACCTCATACAGGGGAATATCCCTACCCAATATATCTCGCAGCAGCAGCATTTGTTCTTTGGTAACCTCCACCCCAAAGTGCTTCACAAAAAAGGCCTTCACATATTCCAACTCGGCCTTCATTACCTGTCCGTCAGCCTTCATCACTGCGGCCACCAAAATAATCAAACTTGCACTAAAATCGCCCCGCTGTGTACGATACTTGGTGTTGCTCGCTTTCACTGCAGGACCCGAATCATCAAACACTGCCCCCAAAGCAAAACCAATTAAAGCACCAACAGGACCGCCCATAGCCCATCCCAAGCCACCACCAAGCCATTTACCAAATTTCGACATTACATGATATTTTAAATTTCTCAGCAAAATTATCTAACTTTTTTCAACTGCACATTACAAAAAGAGAACAAATGTGAAATGCGGCAACAACCAAACATTAACGGCAACAAAAAACTGTATGTCTACCATTCTCTATTTTTTTCAAAACTAATATTTTTTTTAATTTCTAAATTACACAACAAATCAAGACCGGTAATTTTAATGATTAGGGTATTCCCTCCTTGCCCGGGTAAGCAGGCAAGGAGGTCGTGCTGTTCGCGCTACACGGTAGCTTGCTGCCATCACTAATACACTTGATGGTTGGTGAGGACAACAAGCTTGGACGAGTGATGCTTGGCGAGGACACCAGCCATGGACGAAGTATGGTTGGTGAGGACACCAACCATGGACAAAATATAGCTGAGTATAGCACATATCTTTAGAGCGTTTAAGTCATATTGCCTTGCCTAGTTCACACTACAAAACACAAAGTGCTCCTTTCTGAAATGAATCATAAAAGTAAAATGCGAATTGGAGTTGAAAAAGCGCAGCCGCGCTATTGAAAATAAAGCGGGCATAAGCGTTAAAATAAACGATAGCAAAACTAAAAACAATTGACTTTGCTATTTACAGGAATTGTAGCTATATTTGCACTCCTTTTTGGGGCTACACTATGGAATCACAGGTAAAAATATTCTCCGGTACACAATCCATGTATCTGTCCACCAGCATTGCAGCAAGCTATGGGCAAGATTTGGGAAAGATGACTGTATCAAGGTTTAGCGATGGTGAATTTCAGCCATCATTTGAAGAAACCGTGCGCGGTGCCGATGTATTTATCATACAGTCTACCTTCCCTCCTAGTGATAATTTATTTGAACTGTTGCTCATGATTGATGCTGCAAAACGTGCATCGGCAAAGCAAATCATTGCAGTAATGCCATATTTTGGCTTCGCTCGGCAAGATCGTAAAGATAAACCACGCGTTGCTATTGGTGCCAAGTTAGTTGCTAATTTGCTCAGCTCGGCAGGTGTTACACGCATTATTACCATGGACCTGCATGCTGATCAAATTCAAGGATTCTTCGACTTCCCTGTCGATCATCTGTATGCTTCAAGCATTTTTTTACCTTACATTCAATCGCTCAACTTACCTAACTTAACCATTGCAGCACCCGATATGGGAGGTTCAAAACGTGCCAATGCCTATGCAAAATATCTTAACTGTGATATTGTGATATGCTACAAGCAACGTAAGGTGGCCAACAAAATAGAAAGCATGACACTCATAGGTGAAGTGGAAGGAAAAGACATTGTTTTAGTTGATGATATTGTTGACACTGCAGGAACCCTTGCCAAAGCAGCTGATATCATGATGGAGCGCGGAGCAAGCAGCGTGCGTGCTGTTTGTACACACCCTATTTTATCGGGTAAAGCATACGAAACAATTGAAAAATCACACATCAAAGAATTGATTGTTACAGATACCATTCCTTTAAGAAAAGACATTGATTCTTCTAAAATTAAGGTGCTTACCGTAGCAAGTCTATTTGCCGATGTGTTTAAACGAGTGCATAATTTCGAATCTATTAGTTCCTATTTTATATCATAACATTACCCGCACAAAAAAATAATAACAACCAACGCAATAGCGGGAATTGCCGCGGTTAACAAAAAAAATAAATTAAAATGAAATCAGTATCTATTAGCGGTTCGTCAAGAACGAACGTAGGGAAAAAAGATGCAAAAGCACTGCGCAATGCAGGTATGGTGCCATGCGTACTTTACGGAGGAAAAGAGCAAAAATCTTTTTCAGTAAAATACAACGACCTTCTTCCATTGGTTTACACACCTGAGGTGCTTACTGTTGATCTAAACATTGATGGTAGTAACTACAAAGCGCTTATGCAAGAAATTCAATTCCATGTCATCAACGATAAAATCATTCATATCGATTTCCTCGAAATGTTTGACAACAAGCCGGTTGTTATTGATATCCCTGTTCACACTACAGGTAACTCAATTGGTGTGAAAGCGGGTGGTAAACTTACACTGAATGTTAGAAAGTTAAAGGTAAGAGCCCTTCCGGCTAACTTGCCTGACAGTATCGAAATCAAAATTGATGACTTGGATATAGGAAAGAGCATCAGAGTAAATGAAATACCTGTAGAAAACATCGAGTTGCTCGACACGCCTAACATGGTTGTAGTAACCGTAAAGGCAACGCGTAATATGGCCTCCGCAGCCACAGAAGCAACTAAAGCTCCTGCCAAAAAGTAATCCTATTCAATTATTATCAAAAAAGGGATGCAATTAACTTTGCGTCCCTTTTTTATTTAACCCAATTGTATTTATTTTTTAGTCCAACTAATTAATAAACCCAAATTCCGCATTAGGAAATTGGAATACCAATCTGAAACAAGTTCACTTGCGTGAAAGCCTTATGGCTTGCGCGCTATCACAAAGAAATAGCGTTTAAAAATTTCACTCCTTTCAATCACAAATCCCTTTTCTTTCATGCCTGATTCAAAGGGCTCAAGCGAGTCGAAATGATAGGTGTGATCATCGTGACCTACCTTACTTCTCTTATAGTAGAGGTATCGCGCCAGGCGCTCAAAAAAAGTATCTGACAATAATTTTTGTGATGTTTTAGTGGCATCGGCCGCATCTGCAGGAATATCCAAGTGGCTGCTTATAAACAAGGTTCCTCCCGGTTTTAGTATGCGGTATGCTTCTGCAAAAAAGGCCTTGTAATCTTTAAAATGATCGATAGCCGATAAACTCATGACCACATCCGTAAAATTATTTTTAAATGGTAGTTCTTCGGCAAAGGCAAGCACATGCTTCATTTTTAGCTGTGTAAGCTTGGGGTAAATTCTTATAAACTGATCGTGCAGTAAACGCAAATTGGGATCCACCAAATAATAATCTATTTGTTCAGGATATTGAAAAAAAGAACACAAGGCATGCCCTGTTCCTGCACCTACATCAACCACCACTTTATCTTTGATATTTCCCATGCCCGACCTAAGTGAAAGGTAATTGGCAACAGGAACACTATTGACAAGGGTATACACCGAAAGTGATTTATGATAGTTCAAGAACTGCTGATTAAGTCGCTCCCACTCCTTGTCTTCGGGCTTTTTTTCAGTTGCTTTGATAAAGTCCACCACCTCATCTTGTTTGCTAAACACCTTTCCGGTTTTGGTACATTTTACCTCATTACCAACAATACTCAACTGCCCATCATGATTACCCGGGCTGCGCAGGTTATCAATATAGGCCGCAACAGTTTCGCGTGTTTGTTGAAACAACTGAGCAGGTTCGTAAATATTACGCTCTTTGTCAATCAGATTGAGATATATTTGTTCGGGTGTCATTGGCATCGTGTATAGCTAAAGTGAAACTTTAAATAGGCATTCTCAATCAAATTTCTTATGCTTTATGTTCCTTTTTGTTGAGCGCAATATCAAGAAATTTTTGAAAATTTATTTCCGCATTGTAAAAGTTCTTCCATTTGTAATAGGCCGAGTGACGCATACTTGTCTTCTGCTCTTGAGATAGTGCAAAATAGGCCTTTATTTCATTGGCAATGTCTTGCGCAGTAGGATTGGCATCAACCATAACGCCATTCTCACCGTGGTCAACAATTTCTTTTACACCACCTACATCGGTGGATAAAACAGGAATTCCAAAACTCATACACTCCATCATGCTTACCGGTATGCCTTCAGAGGAACTAGCGCTGATAAATAAATCAAAATGATTTTTTTGATAATGGGCATATACCTGTGGTATAGAACAATTGCCCAACCATTCAACTTTAACATTTGATTTATTGTGCAGTAACTCGGTAGCTTTTTCCTTCAATTTTTGGGTATGATTTTCATAGTAAGCGCCAATATGATGCCACTCAATTTTAAAATTGTCAATTCGTGCTATCGCCTCAAGGATGAGGTCTACCCGCTTGAGCGGATAGATGTAACTTACACTGATTATCTTAAGTGTATCGGTGGCAAGGTATTCTTTAGGAGGCAATGGATTTGAAATACCAAGTCTGGAAACAAATTGCTTGTGATTAGGCATTTTAAATTCGTACATGCTATTGAAATACGACTTACCGAGGTCGGAAATAAAATGTAATTGATCAAGTTGATTCACTGTATTTTCTAGGAAAGGAATGTAGTTGTTTACATGTCTTTCTTTATATATATCCAAACTATGGGCCTTACTCACAAGCTTAAATGAATAACTATCTTTAATTAAAGCAGCAGCATAGGTTCCTTCCAGCAACCAATGGCTATACACCAAAGAAACCCTATCATCATGTTTCAAAATATTCAGCAGTAAATTCCTTAAGAAAAGCACTTTGGAATGTTGCAGCGTAAGGTGTTTAAAAAGATTTTTATTCAACTTCCCGCGTTTGAATGCCAGCAACATTTCTTTGCGATAGGTTTTACTGAGTAGCGCTTTTGCTATGGAATCAGAAGCCTTTGGTGTAAATTTACTCTCTATCAATTGTGCGTTAGCAGGAATAATTCTTTCAACCTTATCTTCTACACTAACCGGAATGATGTACACTTTATTGAATTGTTTACATATCATTTCAACCTCCACATCAACATAATAATCAAATGTTGAATAGGGATAAAAAAGTGTAAACAAAACCGCACTATCCTGACCTTTACGACCCACTGTTTATTTTTATGTAATTAATTCAAAAAGCAAATATGTAAATTTTAATTGAATAATGTCATATTGCCTATTGATCAACATTAACTGATCGTTTTCAAACGATTAAGACAATATTTTTACACATTAATTTGGTCAATTAATTGGTCCGAAAGTTATACCAATGTGATTTATAAATGATGTCAATAATTATATCTCTTACATTGGTAAATGCCGACCGGAGAGAAGTTTGGTACACATGTAGTTTTACAAATTTGGACCATTACTTATTTCACATCGGTATTACATGATAAAATGCCTTTCGGATAATTGAAAGACCTTACACTAATAATCCGTAATTTTGCATGAATAAAAGTTGAAATATGAATATCATTAATACAACTTACATTAATTGAAATTGCAAGCACTATATGCCCAATCAATATACGCACATCGTTTTAGGCTCGAGCCCGCTCTGTTTGACTGAAGCCATATGCCTTCAACTTAGCGGGAAAAAGGTTTTATTGATTGAATCAGAGCATGCAATGGGAGGTTCATGGAAAACTATTCAAACAAAAAAATTTAAAGATGTTGAAACAGGTTGTCATGTGATGTACAGAAATCGTGCTGCCTATCAGTTTATGGAAGAAAAGCTTGGAATTAAGATGCCAGATTTTTCCCCACAACCTTTAATCATCAGACATCATCAAAAAGCAAACTATAAGTATACCAACTTTTGGGATGTCATCGATGTGGGCTTATCTGTTCATTTAAAGAAAAGAGAAATCAGAACGGTGCTGGCCTATATTAAAAGAGCGGTAATTGAATTGGCAGACAAGGGTAAATTTCGCTACCCTGATGGCGGCTCAAAGGTGATGCTCGAAAAGTTGATGCGCAAAGCGCAAGAGACCGGTGTCATTTTCAAGACCTTGCAGGTAGATGAAATTTACATTAAGAATGAGTCAGTAGCACTGACGGATGGCAGCGAAAAAATTACAGCAGATCACCTCATCATCACACCCAACACTACTTTAAAACAAATAAAAAGTGATGATCAGTATTTTGATATTTCGGTGGCAGAGAAAAGATCGGTGGCCAATTTATTTTTATTGATTGAGGGCTCTGCTATTCAAACCATGTCATACGTAGGTGTAAAGAAGCATAAAATATTCAGAATAGCCGATATGACCTATCACAACAAGCACTACCTCGATAAAGGACAAAGGGTAATTTGCGCGCAAATAAGACAAGAATATTTACAACAGGAGAGCGATGCAGAGAAAGTAAAAGATGAAGTAGTAAGTTTCCTTAAAAAATTCAATTTGGTGAGTAGCAACATGGTTTTAAAAGATTGGGAATTGTATTACTACGATTATTACCACCGACACGAGCATTTCCTAAAGGAACTCCCCAATCAGTTTATGAAACAAGTACAAATATTACGGTCGCACAACTTCATCATTTCCATGTCAGAAATTGCCGAAAGATGGAAGCATCATTTACCCTCGGTAAAATGAAATCAATTGGAAGGAAAATAATTTATACTGCTCATAAAGTTGTTTTTAAAAAAACAAGGTACATCATCCACCCTATTCGAATTAAAATTTAAAGTAGTGATTAAACACAGATCAACCTATTGTATTATTTTAACAAGTAACTTGAAAAAGCATAGATAAAAACGCAAAAATTAAAGTTTAAAATATCCATTTGTGTATATATTTGTTGCCTACATTTACCTAAACACTGTTGATGCTAACTAAAATTATTGGAAGGATTGATTTGCTCATATTCAACAATTTATTGGTGAATTGGATGCTTATTCTTTTACGGAAAGATGATTTGATTAAAGTAAAATCTGCTTATTGGGCAAGAAAAAACTTTTACAGTATTCATGCCTTGAGTTATGATCCCTCCAAAAGTGTCATAGAAAATGCGGGATACAGCAATCATCCCGAAATTATTGAGTCAGTTTATAAACAGCGCAAGCGATTTAGTGAATATGTGCACAAACATCTTAAACCCCAACATGAGGTGCTCGACATTGGCTGTGGAACAGGTTATTTTATGGACTTGTTTCCCGAATATGTTAAGGTTAACGGCATCGACCTCAACATAAAATTTTTAGAAATCGCGAAAGAAGGAAACCCAAATGCGAACCTATATTATGGAAATTACTTCAATTACGATTTTCAAAAGCAGTTCGATCTTATTTATTTGTTTGGCGTGTTGATGTATTTTGAGCCCAGCAAATTGGAAGATTTTTTTAAACGCAGTCATGAACTGCTAAAGGAAAACGGCATTTTTTATATTCAGTACCAACATGCTGTTCGCTATCTTGATCTGTATTATCCCGATTTAAGCTATGTCAAATACTCTCCTGCAGTAATGGCCAAACATGCTGCTAAGTATTTTGAGATTGAAGTTCATGAGCACGCTTTTGATGGCAGGAAGTTCAATGACTACGATAGACATCCTTATTATTTTCCGGATGGCACCGAGCGCAGAACAGATACCAATTTGAACAATTATTTAATGATTGCGCGTAAGAAAAAATTAGTTGGCGAAAGCCGCAATTAATACTGCTACCCGCGTTATCTCCTCCAAAGGTATTGAGGCCTCGCACGATAATTCAAAAAAGCAAGTTGCATTTTTATTGAAGTTAGGCAAATGTGATT
>JALRAS010000220.1 GCA_023262495.1 Bacteroidia bacterium
GTTGAAGTAAGTATGCTTCCTTATGTTTTTGATGATGACGAAGCGATCTGTTGGCTTGGATTAATTTTTTTGACGTCATTATATATTTTTTTGTCGTGGTGAATATTGCCTATTTTTGCGTCAGATGGTTCAGAGACGTCACCTCGAAGTTGTCTTTTTCTTCAACTTCTTTTAATTTGTGTTTCACCAACTCAAAATTAGCTCTGTGTTTCTCTTTTTTGAATTCATTTTTGGTGGTAATATCTGCTTCGCAAAGCAACATTAAATCATCAATATCATCACCGGCTTCAAACAATAATCTACGTACAGCACTGTCGGTTATGCTTTCTTTGGACAATACAATGGGGCGAAGGTGCAGTAATACTAATTTTTGTACATACTTCATTTTTTCGTTGAGCGGAAGTTTTAGCTCATTAAAAATACGAGGAACCATGCGTGCACCCTTGTCTTCATGCCCATGAAAAGTCCAACCTGTGCCTTCTTCAAATCTTTTTGTATGTGGTTTGGCAATATCGTGAAGCACCGCAGCCCATCGCAGCCATAGGTTATCTGTGGTTTTGCAAATATTATCGAGCACTTCCAGTGTATGATAAAAATTATCTTTATGGGCCTTGCCTTTGATGGTTTCAACACCTTGCAAGTTGGCCATAAGTGGAAAAATCAATTGGAGTAAACCCGTATCAAATAATAATTTGAAGCCCACTGAAGGGGTAGGGGAAGCAATGATTTTATTGAGTTCATCGGTGATTCTTTCTTTTGAGATGATGCTGATTCTGTGGCAATTCTCTTTAATGGCCTTCAAGCAACTTTCATCTAAACTGAAACTAAGTTGTGTGGCAAATCGAATGGCACGCATCATGCGCAATGGGTCATCACTAAAGGTAATAGAAGGATCGAGCGGTGTTTTAATAATTTTATAGCTAAGCATGTGCAGGCCGTCAAAAGGATCGAGCAGCATGCCGTAATCATCCTTATTTAAACTAATTGCCATGGCATTGATGGTAAAGTCCCGTCTCAATTGGTCATCGCGAAGTGTTCCTTGCATCACCTCGGGATTACGCGAGTGTGGACTATAGGACTCTTTACGAGCGCCAACAAATTCAATGTCTAAATCCATGTATTTAAACATGGCAGTGCCGTAGGTTTTAAAAATGTTAACTTTAATTTTACAATCTATTTTTTGCGCCACTTCACGCGCTAACATGGTGCCATCACCCACCACAACAAAGTCAATATCTTTACATTCGCGGCCTAAAAACACATCGCGCACGTAGCCACCTACAACATAGCATGGCACATTCAATTGCTGCGCCACTGAGGCCACCATTTTAAAAATAGGGTGTGAAATAAATTTTATGCAATCCATACTTATTGACCCATGACACGTTGATATAAGGCGTACATGTTTTGTGCACAAACTTCTGGTCTAAATTGTTGTGCATAGGCATATCCGATTTCAATCATTTCTGTTCTCCTGCTTTCGTCTGTAAGCACCAATCTGATGGCATCCGCCAATTCTTGGGAATCATCCGGGTCAACATATATACTTGCGGGGCCTGCTGCTTCAGGAAAACAGCCGCCTCTAGTGGTTATTACAGGTATTTTTGAAACAAGCGCTTC
>JALRAS010000221.1 GCA_023262495.1 Bacteroidia bacterium
TACGTTGTCGAATTTGGTTCTTTCATCTGAACCATCGTTTGGGATTGCGTCTAAGCCGCAATCCTCTAGCACAATTTCATTGATTGTGTCATCCTCATCGTCTGAGGGTTCCCATGGATTATCCGCTAAGAGCGGAATACAAAGACTTCGTGTCTTTAGAGCAACTTGTTGCTCTGCGCTTAGTGAAGCGTCACCTATAAAGTCTGATGAAGCTTTATATATCTTTCTGAGTGTTTCACTCATCTCCTTGCTTTGCGCAAGCATAAGTTTCGGGTGCTCAAGCACCAATGGCAGTATATGTAAGTAATACTGGTCCCATTCTATTCTTGGAACCTTGCCATCCCTGTGGCCTCTAAAAGATAGAGAAAGCGCGTTCTTCTTTATAGAAGCTAATGTATGCCTATCCGCGTAATGCGGATCTTTTGGGTTTGTAGGTACCTTAATGTGCCTAGCACTGAGTGTGCTGTTTAGCGGTGTATTCACCGTTTTACCCGTATGGGTAAGTAGTGAAGGGTGTTCCTTCGTTGGGAAAGTACTTTCGGAAGTAACCGAATTGCCTATGCCAGTGTGCAGCACGGGAATGTCCCTTGCGTTTTTGATTAACGCTGAATAATCATTAGACATGATTGAGATTGATAAACGGTTATTAAGGCTTGAAGCCTGTTAAAATGTCAAGGTGGCAAAAAGAACCTTGAGAAGCTAAAGGGTTAGCAAATGCAACGGCTGTTGCTGACCCTTCTAATAAGGGTATAGGCTCTAGTAGCCTCTGCCGCCGCGGCCTCCATAGCCGTGGCGATACGCCGATTGGGAAAAGCAATCCATAGTCTCTCCACTTTGAGACGAGGATCCTGCTAATGCAGGGGGGTTTCCAGAATTTTCATTGGAAGAGAATGAAGCGTTATTGACGCTGCTCAAAGGATGGTTCTTGAGCAATTCAATCAAGACTTTCTTGATATGGTTGCAGCGAGATAGCTGCATAGTCAGCAGTCGATGTGCTGCCAGGAAGGGCCAACTTTTGACCCAAAGGAAGTACTTGTTAGTAACTTCTTGGACCTTCTCCATGAGGTCCTCTAGAGTTGTTTGCTCCATGTCCGGAATTGTTCCGTATTCCATCAATGCCGTAATTGTGGCTTCGATGTCTGGTTCGGATCTTTTGCCGACGTCA
>JALRAS010000222.1 GCA_023262495.1 Bacteroidia bacterium
CTTCTTTCAGATTCAACTAATACTACTGGTCTATTTTTTGTTATTGTTTCAAATGCTCCTTCAAGTACCATCAACTCATGCCCTTCAACGTCTATTTTTACAATCCCAACGTTGTGTAGAGAAAAACTATCTAAAGTTCGATTTTCAATAACTTTTCGCCAAATCATTGTTTGTAAATGTAATCTTGATTTTAGATCAATAGTCTCTATTTTTGACAAGCCAGGCCTTATTAAATTTATTCCAAAAGTTCTGAAATCATTTTTTGAATCCAGGGCGCAATTATAAAATTTTATGTTTTTAATAAATTTCCTAGAAACTGATTTTGCCTCTCTAATCAGGCTTTCTCTTTGAACTCTTTCGACCGTGTCTATTTGATCCGGGAATGCGCGGATATCTTTCAGCCCGAGCACCTGGGCTTGAAGTCTTAGCTCATTCGGCACAGCTGGCTGACGGTCAATTTTCTCATTTTTCCAAAGATATAATGCTAGAGCCGTAAAAAGTATCGGCAGAATATACCGTTTTTTATAGAAATATGATTTCCACACGAGCCTAGTCCTCAAAAGACAATCTAGCCCTATATTATTTGAGCGCTAATGTGAAACGCAAGATCGGCTTATGTTGCATTTGTAATAATTTTCAGATCCTACATCTGTGAATTTATTCGCAATTCTAGGATATTAGAGCTCGGAGATTGATTAAAGTTCCTTGCCTTATACTTATAGTAGAAAATTTGGATAGCCAAGGTAATCGATTGCTATAAACTCACGTCAAAGAAAAAAGATGAAACACAATTATAGTCAAGAATATATTAGTAATATCATCCGCCTAGCTTGGTTGGACAAAGTCTCATTCGATGAAATTAAACGAGAGCAGAATATTACAGAACACGAAGTCATCAAGATCATGCGCAGTCACCTCAAACCCGGAAGCTTTCGTCTATGGCGCAAGCGCGTTTCAGGACGGGACACAAAGCATGAGAGGCGAACTAAGCTCATTCATCAAGAAGCTGATCAAAACAATTGACGTTGATAATGCCGACTTAAATAGCTCTCTTTCCCGCGGCACGACCTGTTAGAATTTTGATTAATAATAATTAATGATATTGAGATAATTAAAATGAACTAGTCGGTACATCCTATATTTGACAGCCTAAAAT
>JALRAS010000223.1 GCA_023262495.1 Bacteroidia bacterium
TTGGTTGTACTTGGGCTGATGGGGATGGTCTTCCTGTATTGTTTCTTGTTCCACTTCAGGAGGAAGCAGTCACCATATGTTACACATAGTGTTCCTCTAAGGTCATTGGTGACTTGTGCCCAATGTTGGGGTGACAACATTCTAATGTCTGCAGTTGGGACATAACTTGTGTTTGGTAGTATGATGGAGTGGGTCCTTCCATCATCATCAGTGATATACCATTTGACTGTTCCAATGAGGGATGTGGTCAGGCTTCCAGCAAATCCTTGAATCTTTGGTCCAATCTTGGTAGGTGGTTCTATGAAATCATCAATGTTGTTTGAGATGGAGTAACTTGCTCCATTGTCAACCATAATCTGGTATGAGTCAGAGTCAAAGGGTAGATCATCCCTTGGATCCCTCCTGCGCTTTGATTTGGCTTTATAGGCAAGATGCTGATCCCATGTTACTGATCTTTGGCTTAGTAGTCTTTGTCTGGCTCTCATGGCTCTTTTCCATCTATGGTGACCATATGGTGTTCTTGTGATTTCAGTTGTTCCAGTAGGTTTCTTAACATACCACTGTCTTATGTTTGATTGAGTTGGTGAGAGGGTGTGGTGGATGATTGAGTGGTATATCTTTGCTAGTTTTGATCTCCAATTTTTGAGGTACTTGAATATTTTTCTGATTTTTAGTGTTCTGTGGATGGAGTAGTATAGAGTTGTAGTTGTTTCATTGGTTAATAGGTAATCATATAGTGCATCAAGTGCTATGTAGAACATGTAGAGTCTGTTTGTGATTGTTGACATTGTGAAGTCAATGATGTTGATGGTTATGCCATAGAGTAGTAAGAAGAGGTGGGCTGCACGAGGGGGTAGACGTCTCTTACCCTCGTGCCCTAGCAGTCAGGACTCATCTGTATCATATTCAGCAGTCTTGTAACTCTCTGTGGATGATCTTGAACTGCTGCTGTTGATGGTAGTTCCTGAGAAGTTGCTGTCCTGATTTGAGTCTTCAGTACAGTTGGAGCTGTTGCTAGGTGAGGTTGGGTTGCCTTGTGCAAGCAGGGCCAGTGCTTCAAAAGCAATTCTTGCCTTA
>JALRAS010000224.1 GCA_023262495.1 Bacteroidia bacterium
CTATGCAAGTAATTACTCGTTAGTGCTCGATAAAAAGACAGGCATAAAATTAAAATTAAACAGCACAAAAAAAGCCAGCAACCGGCAGTTGAATTTGTTGCTAGAGCTAAAAGATATCAAAGGCACAGTGCAACAATCGAAAATGATCGATTATGATTTGAAAAATTTGCAGGCCGGTGTAACGATTGAGCCCTTCGTATATTTCGATTCTACTCAGGTTAAAAATGGATACTTGAAGCTACAGCTTAAACCCAAAGCTGAGCATGAAACAACTATTTTGGATACGCTCATTTTTATTCAAAAGGAAAAAGAAATTGTATGGAAAAAACCAGTCATGAAATTTACTAAGATAGATCAACAGCATATGCAAATAATTTCAAATGTATTGGTTTGTGGGGTGCATTTAACCTATTCGGGAGTTGAAAAATGTGTGTTCAATCAAAATTTTCTATCATTAGAGGCCGGGGTAGCTAAAATTATTTCTGTACAAGCAGGTCAGGATGAATGGCAAGTTGAAAATATAAGTTATCAGTCTATTTATGATTTACAAAATGAAAAATAGCGCTCATTGTTATTGATTAAGGAGCAATTCAAAATATATTGATTTATGGTATTGCCTTGATGCCTATAATTCCTATTTCATTATCTTAAACTTACGCTCATTAATTCGAGTTAAACCCGAATTAATCATTAGAAGTTAGGCATTTAATGCACTAGTGATTTTATGAGGGTAATCACACTTAGCAGGTGTTTTCAATTCATTGAACCAATGGATTGAAATACAGCTGTTTTAGCGATTCCGCATTTTCCAATGCGGAATTTGGGTTAAAAAACTATCTTTGCGCCCCTAAAAATTACAGAACATGATCAGTACGGCAAATGTGGGTTTACAGTATGGTAAACGCGTGTTATTCGAAAAGGTAAGTATCAAATTTACTCCCGGTAATTGCTACGGCATTATTGGGGCAAATGGAGCAGGAAAATCAACTTTTTTAAAAATACTTTCGGGTGAAATTGAGCCACAGCAAGGACAGGTAATAGTTGATGCCGGTGAGCGTATTTCGGTGTTG
>JALRAS010000225.1 GCA_023262495.1 Bacteroidia bacterium
CATACAACTGCTGGATATTTGACGCAGGTTTCTTATACCCACCGAGTTGTTTTTGATATCAAACCTGAAAGCGATGTGTATTGGTGTACAGCGGATGTGGGTTGGATAACCGGGCACTCCTACATGGTTTATGGACCACTCATTAATGGTGCAACACAAGTAATTTATGAGGGAACTCCAGATACTCCACATAAAGGTCGCGCCTTTGAAATCATTGAAAAATATGGCGTCACAATTTTGTATACCGCACCAACATTGATTCGCACATGGATGAAATGGGGCGATGAATTTCCCAATAAGTTTGATCTCTCGTCACTTCGTTTACTTGGATCAGTGGGAGAGCCAATTAATCCAGAAGCATGGATGTGGTATCGCACCGTTGTTGGTAAAGAGAGATGTCCAATCGTTGACACCTGGTGGCAAACTGAAACAGGTGCAATCATGATTTCACCACTGCCTGGTGTTACTGCAACAAAGCCTGGTTCTGCTATGCGACCTCTTCCTGGAATTAGCGCCAAAGTTGTTGATGAGAAAGCAACTCCAGTTGGAAATGGCCATGGTGGTTTTCTTATTCTCGATCAACCTTGGCCATCAATGTTGCGTGGAGTCTGGGGTGAACCTGAGCGATATAAAGAAACGTATTGGTCGCGCTTTCCCGGAATCTATTTCGCAGGCGATGGTGCAAAGCTAGATGAAGATGGCGCTTATTGGTTACTTGGTCGCGTTGATGATGTGATGAATGTTTCTGGCCATCGAATTTCAACGACAGAGGTGGAATCCGCACTAGTTTCGCATCCTGCGGTCGCAGAAGCAGCAGTTGTAGGAGCTGCCGATGCGATGACGGGACAAGGAATTGTTGCCTTCGTAATTTTGCGAGGTGGAGTAGAGAGTGCACAAGGTGATGTACTCAATAAAGAATTACGCGATCACGTGGCGAAAGAAATTGGTGCAATAGCCAAACCTCGCCAGATCATGGTTGTTAATGAGTTACC
>JALRAS010000226.1 GCA_023262495.1 Bacteroidia bacterium
TGGATTTAAAAAAATATTATTAAGTGGTCTATAAATTGCACCAATATTAAACTCTAATTCTCGTAAACATTTTGCCATCAATTCAAAATTTGCAAAATGACCAGAAAAGAAGACTATAGGTTTATTATTATTCCTTAAGATTCGTAAATTATTTTTATTTATAAAAATAATTTTATTCTTCTCTTTATCTAGAAGACTAAATTTATTTATATGGATGTATTCTCCAAATATTCTACCTATATTTTTCCACATGCCATCAATTATTTGATTAATTGATGTTTCATCAATATTTGGAAACGCTATTATGATATTTTTTTTAGCTATTGATTTTTTTCTAAAAAGAGGACCAAAATATTTTCCGATGATTTCTCCTAATTTAGATGATAGTTTAAGACCTATAATTTTAAATATTAAAAAAAACGATATTACTAAAATAAATTCTAAAAAATATCTAATAATTTTCATTAAAATAATTTTTTAAGTTCTTTTTCTAAAATTTCCTTACCAATTAATGTAGTGTTTAATTTAGTATAATAAATTTTTTTTTTAAATTTTTCATTAATTCTTACATGATCTTTTTCTGTTGTTATTAAATTGCAGTTATTTTTTTCTGCTTCTTGAAATAAAATTTCGTAATTTTTCTCAGTAAATTGAAAATGATCTGGAAAGATCATTTGTTTAACAATATTTACTTTATTATCTAATAAAGTATTAAAAAAACTATAAGGATTTCCGATTCCAGCAAATGCTATAAAATTCTTATTTATTAGGGTCTCAATATTTTCAATTTTATTTTCTGAGTAAATAATTTCAATATTTGGATTAATTGTTTTTATTTTTTTTTCGATATCTTGTCTTTTTGAGCCCTTGAAAATTACATAATTAGCCTTTTTTATTGATTTTAGAGGCTCTCTAAGAGGTCCAGAGGGTATTAAATTACCATTTCCAATCCAATTTTTTGTGTCAAAACAAAT
>JALRAS010000227.1 GCA_023262495.1 Bacteroidia bacterium
ATATCAAACTAGTAATAGGTGTTACGCACTGGGCGAAGGTACGTAGAGACAATAGAGGAGAGTGATACATTTTTCTACGTAGAGAATACGCTAGATACAAAGGTAAGAAACGAAAACAAAATAACCATTTGTATAAAGTCTTCTCCTCGTAAGAAATTAAAAATGAGCAATGACGAAGAGGAACATAGTAGTAAGACTGCTAATGAGAAATGGGTGGAAGGGTACAATTATTTTTGGTCCCAGGAAGGTCAAGAGGAACATCAGAAAAGAAACGAAGAATGGCAGGCACGTGTTAGGAAGCACAGGGAAGAGACTGGTGGTAATATTGATGCACCAATTTCCGATATTGTGAGCCCGTTCCAAACGCATCCAAACTCGCTTATGAACAAGTCGCTTAGGAGCTATTTGGCTCAATCGAATACTGCGACGCAGAAAGAAGAAAACAAGTTAAGCTGGGAATCGAAGCATCGAGATGAGGATCAGGAGGAAGACCGGAAGAAGAGTGCTAACAAAAAGTCAACAGAAGGAGATAAAGAACCAGTACCAAGAATTGTGAACTTGTGATGACATAACATGTTACGGGTGTTTTCAAGTGGCGGTATAAGAAATAAAAATACTTAGCACAACTTATTTCTATACCTATTTTTTCTTATTCTAAACCCTTATCTAACCATATCATAACCTTATCCTACCCGGTGCTAAGCACTAAGTAACGCGAAGGGCAAAGCGGCTGTTATACGCTACACGTTATAGTACAATATATTATTATATTATATTATCATTATATTATATTATAATATTATTATTACGTTCTACGTAAGAATAACACTATTATAATAATATTGTACAATAATATAATATTATATTATTAATTATATTTTACAAAACGCGACACTATAGTTGACAGTGTCCAAGGTAGCAAACCCTGTCGTACTCGGACGCTTTGCTTATCT
>JALRAS010000228.1 GCA_023262495.1 Bacteroidia bacterium
AGGACGATCACACACAATGCATATTACATCTATAACATCAGTAGATGTAAGTGTAGATTTTTGACTTTTTCTAGGCTTCTTGTTGGATAACTTTGTAATAGTGGATGACGGTTGCTCTACCAGGGGAACTAACATACCATCATCTAAAATTCCTGGCTCAAAATAATTAAATTTATCATCATGAACTTCAGAAGCTGGTACACAATCTACTCTTGTTAGGCGAGTGTTATCTGTTACAATAACAATAGTGTTTGCCAATGTGTTTCTCCATGGAGCTGTAATAGTGGAATCTTCACAATTCTACGCGCACGCGCAGTAGGGCTGTCAAGCCGAATTCACACCATCTAGTTGTAACCTTTAACAATAAACCCTGATTATCTGCCACGAGGCAAATATTTCATCATCAAACAAAATATAAAAGTATCAAGCTTACTATTCCTATTAACTACATCATTAGAAATTCAGGAATACACAATAAAAAAGAATTTAAATTTCTACGAAACAGCGAGTCGCCGGCCGTATACCTCTCTCTCTCCCTCTCTATCTCCTATATATTTCCTACTCTACTCTATCACTACCCTAAGCCAGGATAATACCACTTCCAATACCGGAAATCCTCCATTAATCATCTAACTACACCTTCCATTCTTGATCTCAGTTGATGAGTCAAGATACACCCTCCGCAAGACCCAACACTAATTTGAGAAGGATCGAATCAACCTTATTATCTAGATTGAATCAACTAGAAGTCCATCTACAGCGGCTAAATCAAGCTCAAGAACAACTACTACTTACCATAGACTACTTGCAGCAAACGTCAGCCCCTTTCCTTGTATTATCCTATATTAACTCTGCCGAACAATACTTGGACAGACAACAAGTAGAAATAACCGCAGCAAA
>JALRAS010000229.1 GCA_023262495.1 Bacteroidia bacterium
ATTATCTTTAATCCAATGGGCAGCATCTGCTTCCATGCTTCCACCAATTTCACCAATCATGATAATACCTTCTGTTTCTGGATCGTTCATTAATAATTCCACCGCTTCTTTAGTAGTAGTTCCAATAATAGGATCTCCACCAATACCAATTGCGGTGGTAATTCCCATACCTGCTTTCACAATTTGATCGGCTGCTTCATAGGTAAGTGTACCCGACTTTGATACAATTCCAATTTTACCTTGCTTAAACACAAATCCGGGCATGATACCAACTTTAGCTTCTCCGGCAGTAATTACGCCCGGACAGTTAGGACCAATTAAACGGCAATCGAACCCTTTAAGATACTCCTTGACGGTAATCATATCTTTGGTAGGAATTCCCTCGGTAATGCAAATGATTACTTTTATTCCTGCTTGCGCGGCTTCCATAATGGCATCAGCAGCAAATGCAGGAGGTACAAAAATAATTGAGGTATCGGCTCCTGCCTGCGCTACAGCATCGGCAACCGTGTTAAACACGGGCAAATTAAGATGTTGCTGCCCTCCTTTTCCGGGAGTAACACCACCAACCACATTGGTTCCGTACTCAATCATTTGACTTGCATGAAAGGTTCCTTCACTACCGGTAAAACCTTGCACTATTACTTTTGAATTTTTATTGACTAATACACTCATCGTCTGCTTTTTTAAAATTTTGATTGCAAAGGTATCTTTTTTGGTCATAGCTTATGCATAATTTTTAATTTTCTTGCTCAAAACTATCACCATTAAAAACAGGCTATTATAAAAACAACAAGTTGGCCTACTAGCTTGCCATGAAGTTTCTCTTCAGTGGGCTTTGCTGCAATACCTCACAGGTGAGCTCATACAAAAGAGGAAATTGAAAGTTAAAATT